>NZ_PNCV01000428.1:0-267 GCF_005886925.1 Pseudoalteromonas sp. S3260 | reverse complement strand
TCTGTTTGGCTTAGACAAAGACATGGTACGCGATGTTGACGGCTTCGCTAAAGAAGAATTTGAAGGTGCATGGCCGTTGCCATTGGAGAAGTTCCACCAGCACAACTGTCCATCACCTTACGCCGACACCGCTAATAGTCGTCCACAAAAAGGTGGTGGCTTTGGTGGCGCCTCAAACGCCGCTGGATTCCTGTCTCGCTTTGTTCGTGATGAAGGTCAAGGCTGGGTGCATATCGATTTAGCTGCAGCGTTTCAAACATCCGCTAC
>NZ_PNCV01000427.1:0-233 GCF_005886925.1 Pseudoalteromonas sp. S3260 | reverse complement strand
CTGGGATTGGTTAAGAGTACCTCATCTACTAAGCCATATTCTTTTGCTTCTAATGCAGTCATCCAAAAATCACGATCACTGTCTTTCGCAATAGTTTCAACAGGTTTTCCGGTATGGTTGGCCGTAATAGTATACAACTCTTGTTTTAGTTTCTTGATTTCTCTTGCTGTGATTTCTATATCGCTTGCTTGCCCACCGATTCCTCCACTTGGTTGGTGAATCATGATCCTACA
>NZ_PNCV01000426.1:0-227 GCF_005886925.1 Pseudoalteromonas sp. S3260 | reverse complement strand
AACAAAGGATCGTCTTCTATTTCGGCAGAGGCAGGGCGTACTGCTTCGCCGTTATTTAGGAAACCAGAGTTTGCCATATGACCTTCATTAAACTCGAAAACAAAGGCTAATTCTGTCCATGGGTTTTGCTCTACTTTCTTACAACGCAGGAAGAGATCGGCAATATATTGGAGTCGTTCTGCTGGTATATTCATATTGTTCTCGTATCAGCGCTCTCGGGCCTTGCT
>NZ_PNCV01000425.1:0-376 GCF_005886925.1 Pseudoalteromonas sp. S3260 | reverse complement strand
ATCGTTAAGATAACCAATATTGGTATCACCCTTAAGGAACCACAACAACTCGTGGATAATCGAGCGCAAATGACACTTCTTGGTGGTCACTAAGGGAAACCCTTCTTGCAAATTAAAGCGCATTTGATAGCCGAATACACTCAGGGTGCCGGTACCGGTCCGGTCTTCTTTTTTGGTGCCATGCTCTTTCACATGGCGCATTAAATCTAAATATTGCTTCATAGTATTAGCTTGGTTGTTGTGAGCCGTGTTTCTCTGTGCTGTTGTTATGCTGGTATGCCCAATACATCAGCCCAGCACCCACGATAATCATCGGCAAGGATAAAATTTGCCCCATGGAAATAAAGTCTGCAAACAGGCCTAAATGAGCGTCAGG
>NZ_PNCV01000424.1:0-229 GCF_005886925.1 Pseudoalteromonas sp. S3260 | reverse complement strand
TCGAAAAGCCCAGTGCGGCGCAAAGCGATCGATTTAATCCCCGTAACCGCATTTACGTTCGCGCTGTAACAGGTCTCCATCAATTGTTACGTCAACGTATTGGTCTGGTAGGAATGTTGGCCTTTATGTTACTTCCTTGGATTAATTACAATGGCCAGCAAGCGGTGTTATTCGATTTAATGAACCAGCACTTCACCATTTTTGGGCTGACGTTTTTACCGCAAGACCT
>NZ_PNCV01000423.1:0-276 GCF_005886925.1 Pseudoalteromonas sp. S3260 | reverse complement strand
TGTTTCCGTGATGAAGATTTACGTGCCGACCGCCAGCCAGAGTTCACGCAAATCGATATCGAAACCTCATTTATGAGTTCAGAGCAAGTTCGCGGTGTTACTGAAAAACTGATCCGTGATATGTGGCAAGAGTTGCTGAATGTTGATTTGGGCGAGTTCCCTGTGATGGCCTACAGCGAAGCTATGCGTCGTTTCGGTTCAGACAAGCCTGACCTACGTAACCCGATGGAGCTTATTGACGTTGCTGATTTGGTTAAAGACGTTGAGTTTAAAGTG
>NZ_PNCV01000422.1:0-361 GCF_005886925.1 Pseudoalteromonas sp. S3260 | reverse complement strand
CGCATCTGCAGTATATGGTACTGACGCGGTAGCGGGTGTTGTTAACATCATCCTTAAAGACAACTTCGAAGGTCTAGACATGAACCTTAACACTGCGATGAGCGGTGAAGGTGATGCAGAAGAAAGCTCATTCGACGTTACACTAGGTAGCTCTTTTGACCGTGGTAACGTTGTAATCGGCATGCAATACACAGATCGTGGTGAAGCATCTCAAGGCGATCGTGATTTCTCTACCTGTCCTCTTGCTGAAGGTGCAAATGGCTTATATTGCACAGGTTCTTCGTACAACGAAGGCGGTCACATTTGGAACGGCAATGGTGAAAAAGGTAAAACTGTTAACGCTAAAGGCGAAGACATTGAA
>NZ_PNCV01000421.1:0-370 GCF_005886925.1 Pseudoalteromonas sp. S3260 | reverse complement strand
CACCGCCAAAGCGAGCAATAAAGTCAGTACTGCGAATCGATTTTTTCATCGCCGTGGCCAAAACCTGTAGGGTTTTATCACCGGCACTGTGGCCATAATTATCATTAATGGACTTGAAGTGGTCGACATCAATGACTACCAAGCACAACGGGGCCTGATGGCGTTTAAAGTGTTTCAGCTCAAGATCCATACGCTCATCAAAGGCAATACGATTTGGCAATTTAGTCAGCCCATCTTGCAATGACACCAGACGTTGACGCTCAAGCTTGGTTTCATATTGTGCAACTTGCTGCTCCAACGCCTCGACTTGAGATTGCATACTGTGCAACGCTTGGCTTAGGGTGTCTCGTTGCTGCGCCTCTAATTTCTC
>NZ_PNCV01000420.1:0-293 GCF_005886925.1 Pseudoalteromonas sp. S3260 | reverse complement strand
CATTTGCGTAAACGCGTCGCCACTGGCGGCGCAGGTCACCGACAACAAGCCTTGCTTGGTCATGGTGCCAAAAGGCATGCCTTGGTGCAGTAACAGCGGCTCGCCTTTTTCATCTTTCAACTCTGAGCGCGCCGCGTGACTGTTGGCATTAATCGGCATTAGTAACTCGGCATCCAGACGAGTACGGCCAATCACCAACTCTTGTTCTTCAATACTGAGCGCTTGCCAGGCATTAAGGTTGTGGGTAAAGCGCTGGACGTGCACATAACTGCCTTTTACAAAATCATTGTCGG
>NZ_PNCV01000419.1:0-213 GCF_005886925.1 Pseudoalteromonas sp. S3260 | reverse complement strand
TTTGTTATTAACAACTTCATCGGCTTTGTTACTAAGCCTATTGAAGTTGTTAATAACAAAGCCGATGTAGCATTTACTCAGGTAAAGCTTCTCCATAAAGATAAATCAGGAATTTGCTTGCCGACCCAAGACACTTATATTCTCAGTTACAATGAGAATAACATGCCATTTTTGGCTGCCAGGATACAAGGGCACACGCCGAGTATCACTTTC
>NZ_PNCV01000042.1:0-115963 GCF_005886925.1 Pseudoalteromonas sp. S3260 | reverse complement strand
CTCGCGCCGCGATTAAACCGCTCTTAGTTTGAACAAATTTTAATCCGCAAAGGTCAACAGACCCTAGCATTAATTACATTTAATAAACGCTTAAAGCTAGTTTGCACTAGCCAAAAACTAAATCTCGTTTACGCACTTACTTAGCGAGCACGGAATACGATACGACCTTTCGATAAATCGTAAGGAGTCATTTCTACCGTTACTTTATCGCCGGTTAAAATACGGATATAGTTTTTGCGCATTTTACCTGAAATATGAGCCACAACTACGTGACCATTTTCTAGCTCAACTCGGAACATTGTATTTGGTAAAGTATCAAGGACTGTCCCTTGCATTTCGATTACGTCTTCTTTCGCCATGTTTAGCGTAACACCTCTTTAATAGTTAAACGCTGCAGATTTTGCCCAAAATACGCCAATAAGTAAAGGCGCAGGGGCTATTTTTGTAAATTAAATAGCCAGCCACTGGTCATTGCACTGTTTTTGAGCAGGTAAAAACTGCGTTTTATAGTTCATTTTGTCGCATTCATCTATTTGATAGCCTAAATAAACAAACTGTTTGCGCTGCTGTTTAGCAAATTTAAGCTGCTGTAATATCATTACAGTGCCTAAACTAAAGTGTTCGTAGTCAGGGTCAAAAAATGTATAAATGGCCGAAATAGCGTTGTCCATACAATCAGTTACAGCAACAGCTACTAAGTTTTCTTGATCCCAAAGCTCAATAAAAGTAATGGTTAACCAACTACAAAACAAAAAGCTTTGAAATTGTGATTTATCAGGCGGATACATACTACCGTCTTGGTGGCGCAAGCTAATGTATTTACTGTAAAGTGGATAGTATTGTTCGCGTTCAACTTGAGAATATTTTACCTCAAAGCGGTTTTTTGCTTTGTTAAGTTTACGTTTTTGCGATTTTGTCGGTATAAACTTATCAGCTAAAACGCGCACAGAACTACACGCGCTGCAAATAGGGCAGTGCGGACGGTAAATTTGGTTACCGCTGCGACGAAAGCCTAATGCTAATAATGACTCAAACTTATTGCTGCTGTAACAACTTGGATCGAGTATCACCAGCAATTGCTCTTGGCGATCAGGTAAATAACTGCACTCAAATGGTTGGCTTAGGCCAATACGAGCCGGAAGTTGTTCATTCATATATCGCGATTAGCTCCTGTGGCTGCCACATACTGGCAGCTGGGGTGTAACACTGTGCTTTATTAAGTTTAGTTAAAAATTCTTCACGTGGAATCACGCTGGCACCTAACGACATTAAATAAGGATTTTCTAATTGGCAATCAATAAAATGCGCATTGTGGCGTTTAAGCCAATTAACCAGCGCCCACATAGCCAGTTTGGAACAATTTGTTTGATGATGAAACATTGATTCACCACAAAAAACACCTGTTTGCATGATGCCATATAAGCCACCTGCAAGCTCTCCCTCGCGCCAAACCTCTAAACTATGAGCTAGGCCATTGTGATGGGCATTAATGTACGCCTGTTGCATTTGCAAAGTGATCCAGGTGCCATCGGTATCAATGCGTTGATCGCGACATGCTTCTATCACTTCTTCAAAGGCATGGTTTATGGTTACGGTGACCGGGTGTTTTTTTAAATGCTTACGTAGACTTTTACTAACATGAAAGTCATTGAGCTCAACAATACCGCGTTCACTAGGCGACCACCACATAATTGGCTCGTGTTCACTAAACCACGGAAAAATACCTTGGCTGTAGGCATTTTTTAATCGCGTTACCGATAAGCATCCACCAATGGCAAGTAAACCATCGGGATCATCTAATGCATGGTTGGGATCAGGAAAAGCAAAGTGGCTTTGAGCGAGTTGATAGAGTTGTTTAGTCATAACACCGATTGAATAACTGCATGGTCAAGGTAAAGTGTAACCTGTTGCTTTAAAATCACAAACCACAAATTATTGTGTTGTCCAAAGGGTTGAGCAGGGCTTACATTCCTGTTAGGTAAATTTTAGACATAAAAAAAGCGCGTTAAAAAACGCGCTTAATTAAATAGTAAACTAATCGAATTAGCTAACCACTTTTACAGGTACTGCTTGTCCAGCGTTAAACTTAGTTGTCATTGCTTCTTCAACAGGTGTAAACGAGGTAAGGTCAATACCTTCAACCGCAGACTTATACTCTTCGATAGTCGGGAAACGACCAAGTACAGTAGAAAGTACTACAACCGGCGTAGAACCTAGTAGTGACTCACCTTTTTTCTCAGATGTATCGGCTACTACACGGCCTTGGAACAGACGAGTTGATGTTGCGATAACAGTGTCACCAGGTTCAGCTTTTTCTTGGTTACCCATACATAAGTTACAACCAGGGCGTTCTAGGTATAGGATATTTTCATACTTAGTACGTGCCGCTGTTTTTGGTTTTTCATCGTCAAATTCAAAACCTGCGTATTTAGCAAGAATATCCCAGTCGCCTTCCGCTTTAAGCTCATCAACAATGTTGTATGTTGGTGGCGCAACAACTAATGGTGCTTTGAATGAGATAGAACCGTTTTTCTTTTCTAGGTTACGTAGCATGTGAGCAATAATTTTCATATCGCCTTTGTGAACCATACACGAACCAACGAAACCTAAATCAACAGGTTTGTCGTTGTAAAAAGAAACAGGGCGGATCACATCGTGAGTATAACGTTTAGAAACATCATCGTTGTTCACGTCTGGATCGGCAATCATTGGCTCAACGATTTGGTCCAAATCAACCACAACTTCTGCGTGGTATTTAGCGTTGTCGTCTGGAGAAAGTGCTGGCTCTTCACCAGATTGAATACCTGCAATACGCTTGTCAGCTAAGTCGATTAGACCTTGTAGCGTTTGCGCTTCGTTATCCATACCTTTGTTGATCATGATTTGGATACGTGATTTAGCAAGTTCAATTGACTTAATTAGCGTTTCATCATTTGAAATACAGATTGACGCTTTCGCTTTCATTTCTGCAGTCCAGTCAGTGAAAGTAAACGCTTGGTCAGCCATTAGGGTACCAATATGAACTTCAATGATACGACCTTGGAACACGTTTTCGCCGCCAAATTGCTTAAGCATTTGCGCTTGCGTTGCATGAACAACATCGCGGAAATCCATGTGCTTAGCCATTTTGCCTTTAAACGTCACTTTAACTGAATCAGGAATCGGCATCGCTGATTCACCGGTTGCAAGTGCAACAGCAACGGTGCCTGAATCGGCACCAAAGGCAACGCCTTTAGACATACGTGTATGCGAGTCACCACCGATGATGATAGCGCGATCATCAATGGTAATGTCGTTCAATACTTTGTGAATAACGTCAGTCATTGCATGATAAACGCCTTTCGGGTCACGTGCAGTGATCAAACCAAACTTATTCATAAACGCCATTAGTTTAGGAATGTTAGCTTGTGCTTTGCTATCCCATACTGATGCAGTGTGACAACCAGACTGATAAGCACCATCAACAAGTGGTGAAATCGTTGAAGCAGCCATCGCTTCTAATTCTTGTGCTGTCATTGGACCGGTTGTATCTTGCGAACCAACGATGTTCACTTTAACGCGAACATTTGAGCCTGCGTGAAGTGGCGTATCTGATAGTACACCTACTGCATTACGGTTAAAGATTTTTTCAACCGCTGTTAAGCCTTGGCCTTCATGTGAAATTTCTTTTGAAGGTGCATACACAAGTGGGGTTTCAATGCCGAGTGTTTCAGCAGCAAACGTTTGTAGTTTTTTACCGAATACAACAGCGTAAGAACCACCGGCTCTCATGAATTCAACTTTTTGCGGTGTGAATGCTGACGAAATATCAACAAGTTCTTTATCACCGTTATAAAGCTTTTTCTCTTTAGTATTGATTGTTAACACAGTACCGGTAGCAACAGAGTACGCTTCTTCAAGCACTGCATCACCATTGTCATCAGTCACTGTATTGCCGTTTGCGTCTACTTTTTTAACCCAGTTTTTAAGGTCAAGACCAATACCGCCAGTTACATCAACGGTTGTTAGGAAGATTGGCGCAATACCATTGGTACCTGCAACAACAGGTGCAATATTGATGAAAGGAACGTATGGGCTTGCTTGTTTACCCGCCCAAAGTGCTACGTTATTCACACCAGACATACGAGATGAACCAACGCCCATCGTGCCTTTTTCAGCAATAAGCATTACTTTAGCGTTAGGGTGTTTCTTTTGAAGTGCAACAATTTCTTGTTGTGCTTCTTCAGTGATCATGCATTTACCGTGTAATTCACGGTCAGCACGTGAATGTGCTTGGTTACCTGGAGATAGTAAATCAGTTGAGATGTCGCCTTCACCGGCAATATAGGTTACTACATCGATTTTTTCTTCGATGTCAGGTAATTTTGTGAAGAATTCAGCTTGTGCGAAACTCTCTAGTAACTCTTTAGCAATAGCATTGCCTGCTTCGTATGCCGCTTTTATGCGCGCCATATCTGCATCGTATAAGAATACTTGAGTCTTAAGTACTTCAGCCGCTTGTGCTGCGATTGTTGCGTCATCAGCAAATACTAAATCAATTAGCATTTCAATTGACGGGCCGCCTTTCATGTGTGAAAGCAGTTCAAATGCGAATTCTGGAGTGATCTCTGCAACTTGCTCTTCACCCAAAATAATTTCTTTTAGAAACTGTGCTTTAACGCCCGCAGCACTGGTTGTTCCTGGTAATGTATTAAAGATAAAGAAATGCAGTGAATCTTTACGGTGCTCGTTATTAGTATCTTTAATTTGATTAATGATTTCTGATACTAGTTCAGCGCTATCGATTGGTTGTGGGTTTAATCCAAGCTCCGTTTTACGGGTTTGGATTTCTTCCATATATTTTGTATACAAACTCATAGAAAACTCTCGGTATTTTACTTGATATGAAGTTAAGCATTTTAACTGATTTTACAGTCTCTAGTAATGCCTAAATGAATAAAGCTTTTCTGCCTAACTATAATTATAGCTAGTTTTACTTACTATACTTTGACGATATTCATTGCTCGAACTTAGATCCTATCGCACCTAAGCCATTAATTGTATAAATATGATTGATTCCGAGTATAAGTGTGGTGAATGTTGATGCGACTGCAATGAGTACTTTTCGGTGTTGGATGAGCCTTTATAATTTTGGGCCACAAAAAAAGGGCTGAAAATTCAGCCCTTACTATATGTTGTGTAAACTTATAGGTTATCTAAGAAACGCTCAGCATCAAGTGCTGCCATACAGCCAGTACCAGCAGAAGTGATTGCTTGACGGTAGATATGATCAGACACATCACCTGCAGCAAAAACACCTGGTACACTTGTTTGTGTTGCATTGCCGTTTAGGCCTGACTCAACCACTAAGTAGCCGTCTTTCATTTCAAGTTGGCCAACAAACATATCAGTATTTGGTTTATGACCAATTGCAATAAATACGCCCGCTAAATCAATTTCTTCAGTGGCTTCTGAGTTTGCATCCTTGATACGAACACCGGTAACACCCATTTGGTCGCCCAGTACTTCATCAAGCGTACGGTTATAATGCATGACTACGTTACCGTTTGCTGCTTTTTCAGCGAGGCGATCGGCTAAGATTTTTTCACTGCGGAAGCTATCACGACGGTGAATTACATGTACTTCATCAGCAATGTTCGATAAATAAAGCGCTTCTTCAACCGCGGTATTACCACCGCCAACAACCGCAACTTTTTGACCTTTATAGAAAAAACCATCACAGGTTGCACATGCTGACACACCACGGCCTTGGAAGTTAGTTTCAGACTCTAGGCCCAAGTACTTAGCAGATGCACCCGTTGCAATGATCAGCGCATCACACGTGTAAGTACCTTGGTCGCCAGTTAGCGTGAAAGGGCGCTTAGATACATCAACAGTGTGTATGTGATCAAAGACAATTTCAGTTTCAAAACGCTCGGCATGCTCTTTCATACGATCCATTAATGCTGGACCTGTTAAACCGTGAGCATCGCCCGGCCAGTTTTCAACTTCAGTCGTTGTTGTAAGTTGACCGCCTTGTTGCATACCGGTGATCAATACCGGGTTTAAATTTGCGCGTGCTGCGTAAACTGCTGCAGTGTAACCCGCAGGTCCAGATCCTAAAATTAGCAACTTACAATGTTTTACTTCACTCATGTTTTTATATCCTAAACGTTTAATAGCGTATTAATGCGCTCGATTTTAAGAGAAACAAGAGGGAAGTAAATAAAAGCGGCGATTATTTTTTTTTCTAAATCACAAAGCTGTCAAATATTGTGTACTAGAATCATGATAAGTGTACGATTTGTATGATATCTGAGCTATTAATTCAGTATTAACTCAGCATGCGACGTTAATTCATGACCAAGCTGTGTTTTTTTGATATGTTTTAACTAATTTTGATTTGTGACCCTGATTAAGGGTGACCTAAGTGAATAGGCAATTATGTTATTTTGGCAGGAAAAACCCGCGTACGGGTTGACTTCAAAAGACGTTAACGTCTTAACCAATGCACAAGAATATCGCACGCATTTACTAGCACTGATTGCGCAGGCAAAAACACGTATTTATATTACGACACTTTATCTGCAAGATGATGAAGCAGGGCGTGAAGTGTTAGCAGCGTTACATCAGGCTTCATTAGCAAACCCCGCATTAGATGTAAAAGTGTTGGTTGACTTTCATCGTGCCCAACGCGGTTTAATTGGTGCAGAAAAGTCTGAGGGCAATGCAAGCTTATATTGCGACAGCTTAGAGAAGTTTAATTCAAACGTTCAAGTGTATGGTGTTCCCGTAAAGGCAAAAGAACTGTTTGGGGTATTGCATTTAAAAGGCTTTGTTATAGACGATACATTGCTTTACAGCGGTGCCAGTTTAAATAATGTGTATTTGCAATATAGCGACCGATACCGACTCGATCGCTACTTTTTAGTCTTGCAAAGCGAATTATGTGACTCAGTAGTCGATTTTATTGAATCAACTTTATTAAGCTCTGAAGCGGTACCAAGAATAGATCAACGACCGCTTAAACGCATGGCTGACTTTAAACTTGAACAAAAGCAACTTATGCGTGAGCTTAAATCGGCAAGCTATAAAAGTGCGCAGCACTTGAATACTCATGCAATGGGTATTCGTTTATTTTTAGGATTAGGCCGTCGTAATAATGAGCTTAATCGCTTAATTAAAGCGTTATTTGATACCACCGAGCAAGAGCTGGTGTTATACACGCCGTATTTTAATTTTCCGGCGCCATTAATGCGCTCTTTACGCAGGTTATTAAAGCAAGGTAAACAAGTTACTATTGTGGTGGGTGATAAAACCGCAAACGATTTTTATCTGCCACCTAGCGAGCCATTTAGTAAAATTGGTGCACTGCCGTATTTATACGAAACTATTTTGCACAAGTTTGTAAAATCGCAAAAACGCCACATAGATAATGGCAACCTAAACGTATACCTTTGGAAACACGAGAGTAACTCGTTCCATCTAAAAGGGATTTGCTGCGACCGTAAAATGCATTTACTTAGTGGGCATAACCTAAATCCGCGCGCGTGGGGGCTGGATATCGAAAATGGCATTCTGATAGAAGATCCTGAACAATCTATCATGCGCGATATTGATAATGAACGCCAAGAAATTTTAAAGCATTGTCGTCGTTTAACCGGCCCAGATGATCTAGAAACCATGGACGATTACCCACAGCCAGTGAAAAAACTGCTTGGTCAAGCTAAGCGCGTAAAAGTCGACTTTATTATTAAACGATTTATATAACATTAAGGTCTGTTAACCACAGACCCTAAAATTTAGATACAAAAAAAGCAGCTAATTAGCTGCTTTTTTAATGCTTATACCTAAATTATGGCTTAGGTATAAGCGGTAACAATAATAGTTACGCGTTTTCTACTGCAGTGCGTGGGTCAACATATTCCATATTGAACGCTTCAGCTACTTCTTTGTAAGTTACTTGGCCTTTAATTACGTTTAAGCCTTTTAAGAAGTGAGCGTCATCTAGTAGTGCCTTTTTGTAACCTTTGTTTGCAAGGTTAATAATGAACGGCAATGTTGCATTGTTAAGTGCAAACGTAGATGTACGTGGAACAGCACCTGGCATGTTAGCAACACAGTAGTGAACAACTTCATCAACGATGAAAGTAGGATCAGCGTGCGTAGTTGCTTTAGACGTAGCAATACAACCACCTTGGTCAATGGCAACATCAACAATTGCAGCACCTGGCTTCATTGCTTTAATGTGTTCAGCAGTCACTAGCTTAGGTGCAGCAGCACCCGGGATAAGTACGCCACCAATTACTAAATCAGCTTCAAGTACGTGCTTTTCAAGCGCGTCAGCTGTTGAATAAATAGCTTTAACTTTATTACCAAACTGTGCGTCTAGTGCACGTAATACGTCGATGTTACGGTCAAGTACAACAACCTCAGCACCTAGGCCAACGGCCATTTGTGCAGCGCTTCGACCAACCATGCCGCCGCCAATAACAACTACTTTAGCTGGCTCAACACCTGGTACACCACCTAGCAACATACCACGACCGTGGTTTGCTTTTTCTAGCGCTTGTGCACCTGCTTGAATAGACATACGGCCAGCAACTTCACTCATTGGCGCTAGAAGTGGTAAACCACCGCGTGAATCAGTCACAGTTTCATAAGCAATACAGATTGCTTTACTTTTAACAAGGTCTTCAGTTTGTGGAAGATCCGGTGCAAGATGAAGGTAAGTGAAAAGAATTTGGTCTTCACGTAACATTGCACGCTCAACAGCTTGTGGCTCTTTTACCTTGATGATCATTTCTGCTTTTGCAAAAACATCAGCAGCTGTTTCTAAAATTTCAGCGCCTGCTTGAACATAATCATCATTTGTAAAACCAATGCCCATACCAGCGTTAGTTTCAACAATCACTTGGTGGCCGTGATTTACAAGTTCGCGAACACTCGCAGGAACCATACCTACACGGTACTCATGGTTTTTAATTTCTTTAGGTACACCAATAATCATAATTTTGCCTTGTTAGAACGGGATAAAAATTTTTCACTATTATATTCATGCTAGGGTAGTGTGTCTCACCTTTTTTTAAGCTCTTTGTAGTGTTAGTATCTGTAAAATTAATTTTATTAGAATAAAAAACTAAAAAGCCATGCATAACTTATTAGACCGTATTGATCGCAAAATTTTAGTCGAATTACAACTTGATGGCCGCCTGTCAAATGTTGAACTGGCCCGACGAGTTGGCCTAAGCGCCACGCCCTGTTTAGAGCGAGTGAAAAAGCTCGAACGAGAAGGGTATATTTTAGGCTACAAAGCAGTGGTTGATCCCGCCAAGCTTGGTCAAGGGCTTTCTGTGTATGTAGAAGTAACCATTACCAAAACATCGCCCGACGTATTTGAAGAGTTTAGTGCTGCTGTTAGAAAGCACAAAGAAATTATAGAATGTCATTTGGTTTCGGGTAATTTCGACTTTTTATTAAAAACCCGAGTTAACGATATGTCAGAATATCGCGGCGTGCTCGGTGATATACTATTAAAGCTGCCCAATGTGAGTGAAAGCCGCACCTATGTAGTCATGGAAGAAGTAAAGGGTGAAGAGGGTGTGGTGATCCGTCCTTTTGTTGCTTAATGATAGAGTAACAGCCTTTAAAATACTTTTATTGTTGCAGTCAATTTTGCTTGGCTTGGAAAAAGCCGATTAAATAATAAAAACTTGTTCATAATCAGGCCATCATGGTTAAGATAGAGTGCATCAAAATACATTTCCTGCTAAGGTATTCTATTGCCAAGTGAGTGTAAAAAATAATAATGAGGGATAGGTAATTATGCGCCTAAACGGTGTGCAAAGACTATTAGAAACGGGGCTGATCGTCAGCACCTTTGCAGCGGTATTTATTTTATGTGCTTTAATTAGTTTTCATCCTGCCGATCCTGCTTGGTCGCAAACGGGTGAATTTACCAACGTACAAAATATAACGGGTACAGCGGGCGCGTGGGTGGCCGACATACTATTACTTACCTTTGGCTGGCTTGCCTATTTTGTGCCAGCGGCTATTCAGCTGCTAGGTTACTTGGTGTTTAAGCAGCCACACCGTATTTTACAACTCGATTACACCACACTTGGATTACGCATTATTGGTTTTGCGCTGTTTATTACCTCAGCAACTGCTATTAGCAGTATTAATTTTGATGATATTTATAATTTTTCATCCGGTGGGGTAGTGGGCGATGTGATTGCATCAGCCATGATGCCAGCGTTTAATTTTACCGGTACCTCTATTTTACTACTGTGTTTCTTTTTTGCAGGGCTAACGTTATTAACGGGTGTGTCGTGGGTACAATTTGTTGATTACTTAGGTGATTTAATTGTTCGATTATACCGCTTTTTGGTGACCTATGCCCGGGGCTGGATGCAACGCGAACGCACTGCAGGTAAAGTACAAGACGAGCAACCTGATGCCTATTTTGAAAACGATACACGCCAACAAGAACCTGAGCTTGCTAATAAAGTAGCAGACAAACCAAAAGCAATTGATAAACCAGCAACTAAGGTTAATGCCCCTCAAGACGACGAATTTATGCCGTTTGACGAACTTGACCAAATACTCGATCAAGAAATTAGCTTTAGCGCCATAGACGATGAACCGATGGACACAGAAGCAGCACTTAACGCGCTGGATCAAAGCCCTGTGGTTGAACCTGAAAAACCAGCAACAACCGTGGTTTCACCAGCAAGGCCAATTAACAAGCCAAAACAAGGGTTTCAACCGCCGCCAACTGCAAAAGAAAAGTTTGAGCAATTATTAGAGCAAGAGCCACCTCCGGGGCCATTGCCATCACTTGATTTACTCGACAGACCCGACAAAGCTAAAAACCCCATTTCGCAAGAAGAGCTTGATAGCGTATCACGCCTTGTAGAAACAAAATTACTTGATTTTAACGTACAAGCAACCGTGGTTGGAGTATATCCAGGCCCTGTTGTTACTCGTTTTGAGCTTGATTTAGCACCGGGTATTAAGGTGTCTAAAATTACTGGGCTGTCAAAAGATTTAGCGCGCTCACTTTCGGCAATTAGTGTGCGCGTGGTAGAAGTTATTCCGGGTAAAACCTATATAGGTATTGAGCTGCCTAATAAATACCGTGAAATTGTGCGTTTATCAGAAGTCATAAACGCGCCTAAGTTTGAGCAAAATCCATCGCCATTAACCATGGTGCTAGGTAAAGACATTGCAGGGCAACCTGTGTGTGCCGACTTAGGTAAAATGCCACATTTATTAGTGGCCGGTACAACCGGTTCAGGTAAGTCAGTGGGCGTTAATGTAATGATATTAAGCTTACTGTATAAATCGGGCCCTGAAGATGTTCGCATGATCATGATTGACCCGAAAATGCTTGAACTTTCTGTTTACGAAGGCATTCCGCATTTATTATGTGAAGTTGTGACCGACATGAAAGAAGCGGCTAACGCACTGCGTTGGTGTGTAGGTGAAATGGAACGCCGCTATAAGCTGATGTCGGCTTTAGGGGTACGTAACTTAAAAGGTTACAATCAAAAAGTAATGGAAGCCAAAGAAGCGGGCTACCCAATTATGGACCCATTATTTAAAGATACCGATGGCATGAAAGACGGCCCAGATGAGCTAGATAAATTACCTAGCATAGTGGTGGTTATTGACGAATTTGCCGACATGATGATGATTGTAGGTAAAAAAGTTGAAGAGTTAATTGCTCGTATTGCGCAAAAAGCGCGTGCTGCGGGTATTCACTTAATATTGGCAACGCAGCGTCCGTCGGTTGATGTAATAACCGGTTTAATTAAAGCGAATATACCTACACGTATGGCGTTTCAGGTATCAAGTAAAATAGATTCGCGCACCATACTGGATCAACAAGGCGCAGAGAATTTATTAGGCATGGGTGACATGCTTTATTTACCGCCAGGCACCAGTGTGCCAGAGCGTGTGCATGGCGCGTTTGTAGACGACCATGAAGTACATGCCGTGGTAAACGATTGGAAAGCTCGTGCTAAACCAAATTACATAGATGAAATTTTAAATGGCGATGCCACTGAAGATATTTTATTACCAGGGGAAGCAAGCGAAAATGGCGATGAAGAGTCAGATCCGTTATACGACGAAGCGGTCGCCTTTGTAATAGAAACCGGTAAAGTATCGGTATCGTCAGTACAACGTAAATTACGTGTAGGCTATAACCGTGCTGCACGATTAGTAGAACAAATGGAAACATCAGGTATCGTGAGTGCACCAGGACATAACGGCGCGCGCGATGTATTAGTACCTAATGGAGCAAATTAATGAAAAAATTAAGTAGTTTATTATTAGTGCTTGGTAGTTTAGTGGCGATGCCAAGCTTTGCTGACGACAGCCAAGCATTACAAGATAAGTTATCGACTTTAAAAAGCTTTAAAGCACAATTTAAACAAAACGTAACCGACGGTGAAGGCCAACTGGTAATGCAAGGCCAAGGTAATATTGCGTTGCAACAGCCATTAATGATCCGCTGGCAGCAAACTAACCCAGACGACACTTTATTTGTATCAAACGGTGATAAAACCTATTACTTTGATAGCTTTGCTGAGCAAGTAACCATTATGAAAACCAGCGGTTTAATTGACTCTACACCGTTTATATTGCTCACCTCTAAAGACCCTGCGCAATGGGAAAAATACAGCGTGCTTGCCACCGATTTAGGCTTTAGCATTACCCCAAATAAAGGCGTAGAAAGCCAAGTAGAGCAGCTTGATATTACTTTTGCTGATAACGAGAAAGGGCTTGCAAAACTGGTGGTTAAAGATAGCTCAGGCCAGCTATCTGCGTTTACATTTAGCAATGCACAGGTTAATACTGAGCTTGATAAAACAACTTTTGAATTTACCCCGCCAGCGGGTGTAGAAATAGACGATCAGAGTAACGGTGAGTAATTTAGGATTTAACTTTGGGCCCGATGTGCGCCCACTCGCTGCGCGTATGCGTCCTTTATCGCTTAACGATTACATAGGGCAGCAACATTTACTCAGCGCTGATAAACCGCTTCATCAAGCGATAGTAGCAGGGCGCTGCCATAGTTTAATTTTATGGGGGCCGCCGGGGGTAGGTAAAACTACGCTGGCGCAAATTATTGCCAACCATGCAGACGCTGAACTAATTCAAATGTCGGCAGTAACCGCTGGCGTAAAAGATATTCGCGATAGCGTAACCCAAGCGCGCGATAACTTACAAAGTCGTGGTCAGCGCACTTTGATGTTTGTTGACGAGGTACACCGCTTTAATAAATCTCAGCAAGACGCGTTTTTACCGCATATTGAAGATGGCACTTTTATATTTGTAGGCGCCACCACCGAAAACCCCTCGTTTGCGCTTAATAATGCGATTTTATCTCGCGCAAGGGTGTATGTATTAAAATCCTTGCAGGAAAGCGATTTATACACAGTAATAGAGCGCGCACTCAAACAAGACGAACAACTTAGCCAAAAGCAAATCGTGATTGCAGATAACGCCAAACAAGCGCTGTGCCAAGCAAGCGGTGGCGATGCACGTAAAGTGCTTAATTTACTCGAGCAAGCAGTCGATTTAACCACTGAGCAAAACGGCAAGTACAACGTAGACGAACAGGTACTGAGCCAAGTACTGCCCACCCATTTAGCCAAATACGATAAAGGCGGCGATGAATTTTACGATTTAATTTCGGCGTTTCATAAATCGGTGCGAGGCAGTTCGCCAGATGGTGCGCTTTACTGGTACTGCCGTATTTTAGCCGGTGGCGGCGACCCGCTTTACGTTGCAAGGCGCTTATTAGCGATTGCTACAGAGGACATCGGCAACGCCGATCCGCGCGCGATGGAAGTGGCTTTAAACGCATGGGATATTTTTCAGCGTGTTGGCCCAAGCGAAGGTGAGCGCGCCATTGCACAGGCCACTTTGTACTTGGCTAGTGCACCTAAAAGTAATGCGGTTTATATGGCGTTTAATCAAGCCAAACAAGACGCTAAAAACGAGCCAAGCTACCCAGTACCAGAGCATTTACGCAACGCCCCCACCAATTTAATGAAAGACTTAGGCTATGGCGCAGAGTATCGTTACGCGCATAACGAAGAAGGCGCATTTGCTGCTGGCGAAAAATACCTACCGCCAGAAATGGATGGCAAACAATACTACCAGCCAAGTGATCGTGGACTTGAACAAAAAATTAAACAAAAGCTCGATTATTTAAAAGAGCGCGACGCACAAAGCCCAGTAAAACGTTATGAGCATGATTAAACTTTACATGATGATAGCCCTTGGCGGAGCGTCAGGAGCCTGTTTACGGTTTTTTATTAGCGAAACCATGCTAAAACTCCTCGGTAGGGGATTCCCTTTTGGCACGTTGACGGTTAATATTCTGGGTTCATTGTTGATGGGCATTTTGTACGGTTTAATCGATAAGCAGGTTATTGCCGTGAGTCCCGCTAAAACCCTCATCGGAATTGGCTTTTTAGGTGCGTTAACCACCTTTTCAACATTCTCAATGGATTCGTTGTTGTTATTACAACAAGGTCACTTTATTAAAATGGCCCTCAATATCATCTTAAACGTGATGGTGTGTATTTTTATGGCTTGGCTGGGCCTTCAGCTAGTAATGCAAAAAGGTTAAAAAACTAACATGTTAGATTCTAAATATTTACGTCAAGATGTCGAACAAACTGCAGCACGTTTAGCCGCACGTGGTTATAAACTAGATGTAGCGGTAGTGACTGAACTTGAAGAAAAACGCAAAACATTACAAGTAAAAACGCAAGAACTTCAAAGTCAACGTAATGCCAGTGCTAAAGCCATTGGTCAAGCAAAAGCAAAAGGCGAAGATGCACAGCCATTGCTAGACGCAGTTGCTAACTTAGGCAGCGAGTTAGACGCAGCTAAAGCTGAGCAAGACGGAGTGTTAGAAGCAATTAAACAAATCGCGCTTGCTATACCAAACTTACCGGACGAGTCGGTACCAGAAGGCGCTGACGAAGACGACAACGTAGAAATTTTAACGTGGGGTACACCAAAAAAGTACGATTTTGAGGTAAAAGATCACGTTGACGTAGGGCAAGACCTAAACGGCCTAGACTTTGAAATGGGCGTTAAAATTAGTGGCGCACGTTTTACCGTAATGCGCGGCCAAGTAGCACGTATGCACCGTGCACTTACCCAATACATGCTAGACACCCACACAGACACAAACGGCTACACAGAAATGTATGTACCGTACTTAGTTAATAGCGCAAGCCTTTACGGCACAAGCCAATTACCTAAGTTTGCCGGCGATTTATTCCACACATTAGGCCTAGTGAACGATGATGGCGAGCAACAAGCTGGCTTTAGCTTAATTCCGACGGCAGAAGTACCGCTTACAAACAGTGCCCGTGATGAAATTTACGAAGAAAGCGATTTACCTATTCGCTTAACAGCACACACACCGTGTTTTAGAAGTGAAGCAGGCAGCTACGGCCGCGATACACGCGGTTTAATCCGTCAGCACCAATTTGATAAAGTAGAGCTTGTACAGCTTGTAAAACCAGAAGATTCAATGCAAGCACTCGAAGAGCTAACAGGCCATGCTGAGCAAATTTTACAAGCGCTAGAATTGCCATACCGTAAAGTGATTTTATGCATGGGCGACATGGGCTTTGGCGCAGCAAAAACATACGATTTAGAAGTATGGTTACCAGCGCAAGACACGTACCGCGAAATTTCGTCTTGTTCAAACATGGTTGATTTCCAAGCACGCCGTATGCAAGCTCGTTTTCGTCGTGAAGGCGCTAAAAAACCAGAGCTTTTACACACACTAAACGGCTCAGGTTTAGCGGTAGGGCGTACACTTGTAGCCATACTAGAAAACTACCAACAAGCTGACGGTTCAGTAGTCGTGCCAGAAGTATTACGCCCATACATGAGTGGACTTGAAGTGATTGGTAAAGCGTAAAATACTAGCTTTAAGCTAAAAGCTTTAGAAAGAAAGCCGCTGTTTTAACGAACAGCGGCTTTTTTTGTGGGTTCAGGAAAAGGTGAAAGGGAAAAGGTTCAAGGCGAAAGTAAAAGTCTAATTTACGCTATTTGTCAGTAAAAGTAATAAACCTGCCTTTATTGTTTATTTGCACAACACTTTTTGTCCAATATTACTGATCTCCACCATTTTGGTGTTTTTCTGCATCCAGTAAATTTAGATGAGAGCTAACTAATTGTTTACATGTGCTTATTCGCTGGTTACATTAGACTAGTTATTATATTTTGACATTTGTTGGTTTATAAAGCGACAAATGTCGGATACAGAGTTGTTAGGCATTAGGAGAGTATATGGACATTTTTTCCCTAGCTGTTGGATTTGTCGTTGGCGGTTTTACCGGTGCAGCGGGCACTTTTTATGGTAATAAATTTACAGATCAACGACGCAGAAAGGAAAACACAAAAGCGGAGTTCAACCAATGGGAATCTCTCAAACTAAAATTTCCAACAATCATTGAAGAGATGATTGAGGACGTAAAGAATCCTGATTTCGCTGGTGTCCGCACTTTTTTTATTAAATGTAGCCGGACTTCAGTGAATAAATCTGAGCCAAGTTTCGAATACCACACTGATATACATCCAGAATTAAACGCTGCGATTCTATATATGCAAGACTTAGGGTACATTGAAGATATTACGCCTAAGAATTGCCCTTAAATATCAATTCTATGAGCAATTCTACGACTTGTTGAAAAATGCCTAACAAACGCATCAAACCTGACTCCGCAAGCAGGCCAACTTTTTGCAAAACACACGGCGCAAAAATAAAACCAAAGTATCAAATCTTGACTTCAGACATCAGAACTTAAATTCACAAAAGCGCAGCGTCTCTTATCCTCTTTGTAAATTAATTTGCTTTAAACAACATTAACTTTGCCTCTTTTCCATCCGTTAATATCGCTACATTATCTTCAGCAGTGACAAACACATCTCTGAGCCTGCCTGTGGCTTCTGGAAAAATATGAGTCTGGGTGTATTCACCATTCGCTAAATTAACACTGTAGAGCTTTTTATCGACCAATGTAGTAATAAGCACGTGGCGTTGCAGTGAAGGGAAGGCTGCATGGTTAGAACCATAATATGCCATGCCTGATGGGGCGATTGAGGGCGTCCAATCTACGGCTGGTTTAGCCATTCCAGGGTAATCTCTAAAGGGGGAAATACGTGCTTGTGAATAATCGTCGCCGTTGGTTATTACTGGCCACCCGTAATTGGTGCCAGCTGTTAAATAGTTGAGCTCGTCACCGCCTGCGGGGCCGTGTTCGTGGCTGATAATTTGCTGTGTATCGTGATCATAAACCAAGCCTTGCAAGTTACGGTGCCCGAGTGAATAAATGGCATGCGCGTTAGCGTTTTTGTGACTAAGAAACGGGTTATCGCTTGGTATTGTGCCGTTTAAGTTTATGCGTAATGTTTTGCCAAGTTGACTGGTAATAACCTGTGCTTGCTCGCGGTAGTCAAAACCATCACCACTTGAAAATAATAAGGTATTATCAGGCAGCACAAGCGCGCGGCCAGAATAATGCTGCGGTGTGCCTTTATCGGTGGCGACTTTATAAATAATTTTTGGCGTTGAAAATTGCGCACCATCAAACGTGGCTTTGGCTATTACTAGCCTGTTTGCATCAAGCTCACCTTGGGCGTAAGTGAATATAATTTCTTTTGATTCACTGTAATTTGGCGAAAGCACTACATCAAGTAAACCACCTTGCCCTGCAACGTATAAGCCCTCGAAGTTTATTTTAACTCGGGTTTGTTGGTTGTTTTTAATGATAACAACATGGCCATCACGCTCGGTGATTAACCAGGTATTGTTTGGGAGTTTAACCATACTCCATGGTGAATTAAGCCCTGTTGCTAAAGTACTAGCTGTGTATTGCTGTGTTGGTAACTTTGCACTGGCGTGACAAGAAAACGCTAAAAGTGACAGTAGCGTAATACAATATAGAGATTGTTTACCCTGCAAGCCTTTGCTAGTGTAAGGAAAAAGTTTCATTTTAAGTTGAGATAACCATGCAGTTTTTAACACGTATACTCCCGTCATTTTTAGTTTCTTGGTTACTTACATTCACTCTTGCTAGCTTGTTTCATAGTCAATACGTTGTCAATCAATTAGTTAATGTAGGTGTTGTAGTGGGCTTTAATGACCGTGTTAACTTAATCCTTGAAGATTGGCTTGGCTTACTACCGACCTATGGCGCTATTATTGCTGTTGCACTTGCTATCGTGTTTTTGGTTACTTGGTTTATTGCTAAAAAAATGAACAAGCAAGGTACACAGCTATTTGTTATTGCCGGTGTGGTAGCGTTTGCAACGGCGTTAATTGCGATTGAATCTATTATGAATATTACTATTATTGCAGGCGCAAGAGGTTGGGGTTTTTATGCGCAATTGTTTGCAGGTGCAGTAGGGGGTTATGTTTTTGCAAAACTCATTAAGGAAAATAAGCACAAGGCAGCGCATCACGGCTTTTAAGTCAGTATTGGTCTGCAATGTAAAAAGCCGCTATTAATATAGCGGCTTTTGTGTGTATAAATTACCTAGTGGTATTAAAAAATCAAACTAAACAGCTTGTAACCACTTAAGCCAAAAATAAGTACTAACACCGGTAAAGTAAGTAAGTTTACCAACATTGAGTTGGTGTATTTGCCCATTACTGTTTTTTGGTTAACCAGCCACACTAGGTAAGTGGTGACAATAGGCAGTAATAAGCCATTTGCGGCTTGAGCAAAAATTATCACGGCAACAGGGTCTAAACCCAGAGACGCCACGGCTGCACCAAATAATAAAATAACAATGGCGACACTTTTAAAGCGGGTGTTATCCATTTTATTTGACCAACCTAACATGCCACATACTGCATATGCACCGGCAAGGGGAGCTGTTATTGCGCTGGTTAAACCTGCTGCAAATAAGCCAATAGCAAAAAAGTAATGGGCAGCATCGCCAAGTAATGGCTCAAGTTGTACCGCCATGTTGGCAGCGCTAATTTGCCCTGCATCTGTGCCATAAAATGCCACTGACGCGGTTGATAAAATTGCCAGCGTGATCACGCCACCTAAGGTAATAGACACACCCGTATCTACATTAGTTTGCTTAATAACTTTTTGCTTATCACTTTTGCTGTCGTGTCTTGCAGCTAAAACACCTGAGTGTAAAAATAAGTTATACGGCACTATGGTGGTGCCCACTAATGCCAATACGGTGGTAATTGAACCCTCAGGCATACTAGGAATAAACCCTGCTAACACATCACTCAGCGAGGGAGCAGCCATAACAAGTGTAGAGATAAACACTAGGCTCATTAAAATCACTAATAAAATAAGCGCGTTTTCAACGACTTTGTGTTTACCGCTGTAAAGTAACACCGCACTTAAAAATGCAATGAGTGGCGTCCAAAGCTGGGCATTAACATGAGGAAATATTTCAATTAATCCCATGCTGGCACCGCTAAGGTTGCCAGCTTCATAGGCGGCACTACCTACTCCAATGGCGCTGATCACTAAAAATATAGCGAGAGATTTAAATAGGGGCGTTTCAATATGAGCTCTTAGCGCTTGCGCTAAATCTTGCCCGGTGGCTACGCCAAGGCGCGCCGCCATAGATTGTAATAATATGGTGGCAATAACTGAAAACAGTAATGTCCATATTAGTGCAAAACCAAAGTTTGCACCTGCCACGCTGGCAGTCGTAATAGTCCCTGGTCCAATGAAGGCAGCGGTGACGAGTAGTCCTGGTCCTAATCGCATAATTGACCTTAATAGTACTTTTGTATATTGCTATTTAAAGTTACATCTAACGTTTTATAACGCGATGCCTGTATTATTGCTGCCACTTATATTAAGTGCCTTGCAGCGATAGCCGCCCCTTGGCAAACCCTTTTTTGATGATAATCATATGTTAAAAAAGGTCGCGTAGCATACCAACTTATATATAAATTTAAAGGGGGGGTGGCGCGTTTGCACAAAATTAATACAATTAATAAATAACAGTAATAACCGCTTACCTCAGTTTAGGGCTTATTTAACGGCTTAGAGGATGACTGAATAACCTTAAATTGTTCACAGGTTTATGCCAATAACTATAGGCACTATAAGCGCTTTGCACGCACTGTATTCAAGCAAAGGGTTTGAATGCCTAAATATCAACCCATTTATGCCATCACGGCTTTAATGGCCTCTAAGCCTTTTCGCAAAGTGCTGGCATCGGTTGCATAATTAATGCGAATACACTGGTGTTTGTGTGCCCAAGCATCATCAATACCAATAAAAAAATTATGCCCGGGAATAATATAAACATCCTGTTCTTTGAGCTTTTGGTAAAGTTGTTCGCTGGTTATTTTTGCCTCTTTAAACCACAGCCACATAAAAAATGCGCCTTCTACTTTGTGTAAGTAAACGGGGAGGTGGGCAAATATTTCATCAAACAAGTTCATTGCTGTTTGTGCTCTTTGTCGATAAAAAGGCAGCACTGAATTTTTACACAGCGGGAGGAGTTCATCCTCATTAATTAGGCGCGTTACTAAACTTGGGCCAAAACTGTTTGGCGATAAAACCATACTGCCATTTACACGGCCAATGGCTTTAATTATGTCATTGTTAGCTACTACAATACCGGTTCGCAAACCCGGTAGGCCAAGCTTGGAAAGCGACATGCATAAAATAATGTTTGAGTTCCAGATTAAGTTTGCGTCGGTATAAATACACCCGGGGAATGGGTCGCCGTAGGCGTTATCAATGATCAGTGGGATATTATATTGCTTAGCCAATAAATCGAGATGCTGTACTTCTTCATCAGTAATGACATTGCCTGTTGGGTTAGTCGGGCGCGATACACACAGTGCGCTAATGCTGCTGTCGCTTGCTAATACTTGCTCAACAGCTTTAAAATTAATGATATATTTAAATTGGTTTGAGCCACTTTCAGTATTTAAAATTTCGATATCGGGCTTTATTGCCACAAACATATCGTCAGTTAAGCCTTGATCTGCATAGCCTACATATTCAGGAGCCAGCGGAAATAAAACCTTTTTATGGCTTCCATCCGGCATACTGCCAGCTAACAGATTAAATAACACAAAAAAATTGGCTTGGCTGCCATTACCAAGCGCTATATTATTTGCGGTTAAATCCCATGAGTATTCACTTTTTAGTTGCTTGGCCAGAGCTGCACGAAATGCATCATTACCTGTTGGGCCATCGTAAAGTCCAAATACGTTGGAAAGTGTATTATTAGCAACAAGCTTTTGTAACTCATTGATAAAAATATTATTAACCTCAGGCACTAAGGCCGGATTACCACCACCGAGCATAACAATATTTGGATTGTTACTGTTTTTAGCATCGCCTAAATCTTCCATTAACTGAGTAATACCATTAGGTTGAGTAAATTTAGTGCCGAAGTTTGAGTAATCCATAATGACCGTGTGCCTTAAAAAATGATAAGTTAGTGTAAATTAACACTATGAATTTGATATTGAAAAATTTTCACCGATTAGATTACTATAGCGATAACCCGCTATGATCGTTTTTCATATTTTAAGTAGGGCAGCCTTATCAGCAACCTTGAATCACACACTAAAACACCTTTAAACACCAAAGCAGATGATTCGGTTATTACTGATACGATTCTTAAAATTGCCACTTTTAACTTGTTTAATTACCTTGAGCCGCCTAATGCCTATTATGAATTTGAACGCATATACACCGCAGAGCAGTGGGCTAAAAAGCAGCGTTGGCTTGTAAATTACTTAACCGAACATCAGCCTGATGTGATTGGTTTTCAGGAAGTATTTAGTATTAAGTCGCTTAAAGAATTAGTTAAAGATCAAGGCTATACGTACTTTGGCGTGGTAGATGAGCCCCAGGTAATCGACGACTTTATTTACAAACGCCCTGTAGTAGCGCTTGCTGCTAAATACCCCATCGTTGAAGTGGCAACTGTTGAGCACGACCATGAGCTTGCTAAAACCCTTGGCTTAACTGAGGATTTTACATTTAGCCGAAAGGTGCTTAGAGCTACAATAACCTTACCGCATATCGGCAATACCGATTGCTATGTGGTGCATTTTAAGTCTAAGCGCTCAATGATAGAGCTCGATGAGCAAAACCAAGATCTAACACCCGAAAAAAACATTATCGAGCTATTAAAAGCCGATATAGCAGGGAGTTGGGGCTCAACAATTCAGCGCGGCAGTGAGGCTACATTGCTGATGATAGACATCATTGCACGCCGCGAATCTGCACAAAACCCAATGGTTTTAATGGGCGATTTTAATAACAACTTAGCCGATGGTGTATTAAGCCATTTGTTAACTAATACGCTGCGTTTTGCCCCGACGTTTGACAGTAAAACTTACCTTGCAAAATATTGCCTTAACGACGCATGGCAGTTATTTACAAGGTCGCAATTAAATTCGGCTAATCAAAATAATGAAAATACAGTAGATTTAAAGCGAAAGCCTACCCATTATATTGGCGCGAGCAGCTCAGTGCTTGACTACATTTTGCTATCTTGCGAGTTTGACTCAAGTTACGACGACAGCTTTTTTGAGGTGAGCCAGTACCATACTTACGATCGTCATTTAATTAACCCTGAATTTGAGCGTGATGATTTAAGCACCGATCATGGCGTGGTATTGATTAGCTTAGCATTAAGGTCGTAACGGGTTTTGTTACTAAAAATTACAAGCTAATCTGCCGCTGACATAATTAATATTAAGGCGCTCAGTAGGTGCCTTGATGTTATCCCTTTCTTTTATCCTGCTGTTTTAAAAAATCACTAATAAATAGTGCATTAACTCTAATTTATATTGATCCACATCATCTTTATTAACGGTGAGAGTGGTAAATTAGTGACGCTAGATTTTTAAGTTCGTTTAAATCGCTTATAACAACTACACTTGTTGTACTTACAAAGCAGGGTTGCTTTCATATAACAAATAGCGTGCTGTATCCTAAAAATTTTTACCTTGACTATCCTCACTTACATTACTTTATACATACATGGAGTTTTAGCACATGACAATTAAATCAACGTTCAAATCTTTGAGTAAGCTCGCTGTATTGGTCATTGTGGGGGGGGCTGGCTGGTATGCTTGGCAAACCTTGCAGCCTACATCAGTTGCTGATCAACTCCCTGACAGCGTTGCCTATGGAAATGGGCGAATTGAAGCGACTGAGTACGATATTGCTACAAAATTACCGGGCCGCTTAGTTGACGTTATGGTGCAAGAAGGCGATATGGTCAAAGCGGGTCAAACGTTAGCGGTTATTGATACTGATGATTTAAACGCACAGTTACGTGAAGCTGAGGCGGGGCTTCGTGTTGCCAATGAGTCTCGTAAATACGCATTAGCGATTGTAGAGCAGCATAAAAGTGAGCTTAATTTTGCACAAACTGAATTGCGCCGCTCTGCAAAATTATTAGAAAAAGGCCATATTTCAAAAGAAGTGGTTGATCAACAACGAACCACCTCTGCTATTGCCCAAGCTGCTTTAACCGCGGCAAACGTAAAAGTTGTGCAGTCGGATGCTGAAATAGAAGCAGCGCAGGCACGTATTGAGCGATTACAAAGCAACATAGCCGACAGCACGTTAACAGCACCAATCAATGGACGCATATTGTATCGATTAGCTGAGCCTGGCGAAGTGCTTGGCGGTGGTGGCAAGGTTTTATCGTTATTGGATTTAACCGATGTTTATATGAGTATATATTTACCAACAGCGCAAGCGGGCAAGGTAACAATAGGCTCACAAGCGCGCATTGTTATTGATGCTGTTGCCGAGTATACATTGCCGGCTAAAGTGACGTTTGTATCTGCACAGGCGCAATTTACCCCTAAATCGGTAGAAACCCGAAACGAGCGCGATAAACTGATGTTTAGAGTTAAGGTAAAGCTCGATTCGCAGTTATTAAAAGATCATATCAAACAAGTAAAAACAGGGGTGCCAGGGCTTGCTTATGTGTTGTTAGCGCCTGAAAAAAATTGGCCTACGTCATTACAGGTACGAGTGCCTGAATAATGGATAACGACGATAAAAACATTCAAAAGCCACCAAGTGAAAGTGTGGTTACGCTTACTAAGGTGAGCCATCGCTATGCTAATAATCGCGTGCTGGACAACATTAGTATTTCATTACCTGCCGGGAAAATGGTCGGGTTTATAGGCCCTGATGGCGTAGGAAAATCAAGCTTGCTGGCACTTATAGCGGGGGCAAGGGCGATTCAAGAGGGGGAGGTTGAGGTATTAAACGGCAATATGCGCAGCAGTGGTTTTCGTAATACGGTGTCGCCACGCATTGCTTACATGCCTCAAGGGCTTGGCAAAAATGTGTATCCAACACTTTCTGTGTTTGAAAATATAGATTTTTTTGGTCGTCTATTTTCTCAAAATAAAGCCGAGCGAAAACAACGAATTAATAACCTTTTAAAAAGTACAGGCTTAGAGGCATTTGCCGATCGCCCCGCAGAAAAGCTCTCTGGTGGGATGAAACAAAAACTCGGTTTGTGCTGCGCACTGATCCATGACCCTCAATTATTAATTTTAGATGAGCCAACTACCGGAGTTGATCCGCTATCGCGTCGTCAATTTTGGCAATTAATAAACAGTATTCGCGCTGAAAATACACAAATGAGCGTACTGGTTGCGACCGCCTACATGGAAGAAGCCGATGATTTTGATTGGCTAGTTGCCATGGACGATGGAAAAGTAATCGGTACGGGCAGCCCACAAAACCTGAAAGCGCAAACTAATAAAGAATCGCTTGATGAAGCCTTTATAGCATTACTTCCTGAAGAAAAGCGCCATGATCATCAGCGGTTAGTTGTGCCACCTCGTAAACAAGACTTAAACACAACTCAGTTCGCTATAGAAGCAAATGGATTATGTAAAACATTTGGCGATTTTACCGCCGTTAACAAGGTGAGCTTGAGTATTGAACAAGGTGAAATTTTTGGCTTTTTAGGCTCAAATGGCTGTGGAAAAACTACCACAATGAAAATGCTTACCGGGTTACAACCGGCAACCAGTGGCGAAGCAAAATTGTTTGGTGAAAAGGTCGATGCCAATAACATCGAAAGCCGCAAACGCGTTGGTTTTATGTCGCAAGCATTTTCGCTTTATAACGAGCTTACAGTGAAGCAAAACTTGGTATTGCATGCACGTTTATTTCACTTACCTGCAGAGAAAATAGAGCCGCGCGTTAAAGATTTAATTACTCGGTTTAACCTTAAAAAATACAGTGACGATTTTCCTACCGATTTGCCCCTAGGTATTCGCCAGCGTTTATCGCTTGCTGTTGCGGTAGTACATAGCCCTGAAATGCTCATACTTGATGAGCCCACATCGGGGGTAGACCCCGTTGCAAGGGATGACTTTTGGCAGCTACTCATTGAGCTTTCGCGCGAACAAGGCGTGACTATTTTTATTTCGACTCACTTTATGGATGAAGCGGCACGTTGCGATAGAATTTCGTTAATGCATGCAGGTAAAATACTTGCCAGCGATACGCCAGCTGCACTGTGCCAAGCGCGTAATACCGACACACTAGAAGCTGCCTTTATTGAATATTTAGAAGAGGCGGTAAATGCAGCGGGAGCAAGCTCGGCGATACAAGCATCGATAACGGATAAACCCAAAGCATTGGCTACAGCGCCCGCTACTCGTAAAAATAACACTAACCCCACATTTAGTTTGTTGCGGTTATTTGGTTATGCGCATCGCGAAACGCTAGAGTTGTGGCGCGATCCTATTCGCCTAACGTTTGCTTTAATGGGCTCGATAATTTTGCTGTTTATTTTAGGTTACGGCATTACATTTGATGTTGAAGATTTAAGCTTTGCGGTACTAGATCAAGACCAATCACCCGAGAGCCGCAACTACATTCAAAATATGGCAGGTTCGCGTTACTTTATTCAAAAAGCAGATATTAAAAGTCCGCAAGAACTTGATAAACGAATGCGCAGTGGTGAGTTAAGCGTGGCCGTTGAAATTCCACCTAACTTTGCTCAGCAATTTAAACGCGGCCGTAAACCTGAAATTGTAGTGTGGATTGATGGTTCTATGCCGTTTAGGGCAGAAACGATTAATGGTTATATGAGCGGCGTGTATTACAGCTATTTAACCAACTTATCTTTGCGCACTTATGCACAAGTACCAAACTTAGTGCCAGCTAATATTGAATCTCGCTATCGTTATAACCAAGATTTTAAAAGCATTGAGGCCATGGTGCCGGCGGTTATTCCACTACTATTGGTATTTATTCCTGCAATATTGATGGCGCTTGGCGTAGTGCGCGAAAAAGAGTTGGGTTCAATCATAAACTTATATGTAACACCGGTTAATCGGCTGGAATTTATTATTGGCAAACAGCTGCCTTACATTTTAGTGAGTATGATCAGCTTTTTTGGCTTAGTTGCACTTGCTATTACCGTGTTTGGTGTGGCGCTAAAAGGCAGCTTTTGGGCGCTTAGTTTGGCTGCATTATTATACGTTACAGCGACTACGGGGGTGGGGCTGTTAATTTCGGCTTTTACAAAAACACAAATTTCAGCACTGGCAGCCACTACGGTGGTGGTGTTGATGATTGCCGTTAACTTTTGTGGGCTAATTGACCCCGTTTCTTCCTTGGAAGGGTTTGGGGCGATTATTGGCAAACTGTTTCCAACCACCTACTTTTTAGAGGCGTGTCGAGGGGTCTTTAATAAAGCGCTTAATTTTTCTGATTTATCAGCCCAGATACTGCCTTTATTCGCTTTTATACCCGTGCTGACTCTGGCCAGTGTATTTTTACTTCCAAAGCAGGACAAATAGCCATGCAACGTCGCGGAAACATTATTAATTTAGGTATTAAAGAGTTGCGTAGTTTATGGCGTGATAAGGTTTTGCTGCTATTCGTTTTTTTTGCTTTTACTGGGCTGATTTATGTAGTGGCTTCAGCCACGTCGATAGAGTTAAATAATGCGCCGATTGCTATTGTTGATCACGACCAATCGCAATTATCTAAGCGTATTATTAATGCCTTTTATGAGCCTTACTTTAAAACACCAGACAGTATTTCATTAAGCGATATTGACTCAGCTATGGATAATGGCCGTTATACTTTTGTGCTTAATATACCGCCTTATTTTGAGCGTGATGTACTTGCAGCTAAGCAACCTACGATTCAAGTAAATATAGATGCTACGCGTATGTCGCAAGCATTTATTGGTGATAACTATATTCAAACCATTATTAACGGCGAAGTAAATGAATTTGTGCAAGGTTATCGAACCGTTTATTCACTGCCAATAATGCAATCGGCGCACATTATGTTTAATCCAAACATGACAAGTGTATGGTTTGGTAGCGTGATGGAATTGATGAACGTGATCACAATGATTTCGATTATTTTAACTGGCGCCGCGGTGATCCGTGAACGCGAACACGGCACATTAGAGCATTTATTAGTGATGCCATTAAGCCCCTTTGAAATAGTGATGGCGAAAATTTGGGCCAATGGGTTAGTGATTTTATTACTGACTGCGTTTTCATTATTTATTGTGATCGAAGGTTTGTTACAAGTGCCTATTCATGGCTCGCCAGGCTTATTTTTATTTGGCGTTGCTATTCATTTATTTGCGACCACATCACTGGGCATATTGTTAGGCACACAGGCGCGCACCATGCCGCAACTCGGGTTATTGATGATCTTAATTTTATTACCATTACAAATGCTCTCTGGCGGTGTTACGCCGCGTGAAAGTATGCCTGAGGTAGTGCAAAATATTATGTTATTGGCGCCAACAACGCATTTTGTAAAATTTGCTCAAGCAATTTTATACCGAGGAGCAGGGTGGGATGTAGTTTGGCCTTACTTTTTAGCATTAACTGTTATTGGCAGTGTGTTTTTTACTGTTGCATTAATGCGCTTTCGTAAATCAGTGGCGCAAGGTTAGGGTAATATACCAACCTGCATAAATATTTGAACAATTTAACGAATTAAATCACCCTATAACGTTGTTAAAAATTTTTCATTTAGAACAACTAGATATCAAAAATTTTGCCTAGTTATAGAGCAATTTTCTTATCGTTAAAATAGATCCCATATCCAAGCAGATTGGTATTAAATATAACGCGTGTTTTCAAAAAAGTGGCTGTGATAAAGCCACCCGTTAACGTTAAAGCGCTAATGGGTGGCTATTGAAGTATGGGGGAGTGATACCATCCGCAATAATAATTAAGCGAATGGGTTTGACTTAGTTTAGTCTTGGGTTAATTTCTAAAGGAGACAGTGTAATGGTCGCATTACTGCTTGCTCCTTTATATTCTTGATAGTCTTTGTTTTCAAACAGCGTGTAAAAAACATCAACATAATCGTCATTATTAGTAAACCACTCATCCGGCATTGCTTTAAGTAGTTCATTGGTCAGCTTAGGAATAATGGCATAACCTTGCGCTTGTAAATCAGGAATGCTCGCCATTACTTGCTCTGATATTTCTAATAATTTTATTGCTAGAGTTTTATAGTTGGTGTTGTCATCTTGTTCCATTAAGAGTAAATCAACCGCCTGCCAACGATAACGCTGCCAATGAATGAGCACCTGATTAGGGCTGTAATCGGTTTGATCATGATCTAAATACGGTAAATCAACGATATCTAATATTGGTTCATCTCGGGTGGGGTCGATACCCGTTACAATGACATAAATTTCAGCACCACCTGAGATCCAAGGTTCTTTGTCATCTTCTAAGCGTATTTTTTTCAATACACTGGTTTGCAGGGGTTGTTCATTGCTTAACTGGTTTTTTGGACTAACCGTGGTTTTACTGAATTTGTTAGTAGATAAAATTCCTCTCATTACTGCAATACCCGCATCTTGTACTTTTTGTTGATCTAATTCGACAATAAAGACAGGTTGGGTCGGCATTTGGTCAACACTAAGATAATGAATGTCACCATACTGATCGAACGCTTCAATCTCGCTCCATTGCGTATCGTCACCAGCGGGTGCAAATGCAAATAAAGGGCGTTCGCCTTGCTGCCAAGCGCTAAGCATTTTATCGCTTGCCAAAAGCACTTGTAACAAACTACCGGTGTTTTGTGGTAAACCTTTCAGTTGTTGTAACGCGCTGTTCGCTAAACGAGTATTTTGTTGTGTGTGCATGCCTAAAGACGGTAGCTGATCCGCATTAGATCAGCGTTTAATACACTGTAATTAAGCGCTATTTGTTTTGCGAAATTGCGTTTAATGGTGGTTACGTCTTTGTATTGCGCCAACTTAGACAAGTTTTCACCTTTTTCGATTTCATATTGAGCTGAAAAAGCGGGCGCTGATACACAGTTCAACAGCGCTAAGGTTGCCAATCATTTGGTTATTTTATTCATCATATTTATTTTACCGTTCCGTTATCAGTAACACTATAAAACAACACTTAGAATAAATGCTCAAATAAAAATTATAAAATACGCAATTGGTACTGGTTTTAAGTTGCCGCTCAGACTCTAAAAAAATACCAAGACGCTGTGATAGAGTAAGTTTTATATAAAGAATGAATCTATTACAAAAAATTATTTTACTAAAAAGTAATTACTATATACATCAGTGGCTTATCTTTGGCTTGATAGTTGCTGTAACTACTACTCTAATAACAACACAAAGGATTAAACAATGACCGATATAGCACATTCAGCGTTTATAGCATTTTATATATATTTAATTATGATGTTAGTTCAGTGGGCAGTGGCGACGTTTAGTAAAGCCAAACAGCCTGGGGCTGTACCAGGAAAAATTGATAAAGACCTATCTCATGAGAGTTTTATATTTAGAGCGCATCGCACCTTTCATAACACATTAGAAAACAGTGCGTTATTTATAGGAACGGTTTTATTTGCCTTTGTGATTAATTACCACAGTTCGGTTTTTGCAATCTGTATTTGGGTATATGTGATTGCACGTTTAATTCATATGGCACTGTATTACGCCATTGCCACCGAGAAAAACCCCAGCCCGCGTAGTTATTTCTTTTTAATCGGTGTGATTGCAAACATTGTGATGTTAGTGCTGTTAGGACTGCGATTAGCAAGCTAATTAAATGATTAAAGCGAAAAGCAGACAGCCTCTAGCTTTTCGCTTATTTATTTTATTTGGCTGGATTTGTTTTTCGGGTCACCATAAAACACATTAATGATCCTAATGTAACTAATACTACGCCTTGCCAAAATGCGTTGGTGAGCGATAGTGATAAGTAAATGGAGGCAAATAGCGTAGACAATACAGGAATAAAGTAAGACAAGGTGCCTAACAACACTAGATTACCGCCAATGATTGCTTGGTTCCATAGTGCGTAACCTCCACCAATAACCACCCCTGCCAGCAATAAAGTAAAACTAGAATATACGTTAAACCCAAAGCTGGGTTCATTACTCAGTCCGTAACTTATCCATAAAGAAATTGCCGTGGCTGCAAAAAATACACTAATGGCATTTTTACCCTCGCTAAGCTTAACCGTTACACTGCAATACACAGCCCAAATAAACGCTGCTGCAAACGCCATAGAGTAGGGCAATGGGTTGTCGCTAATATTAGCGGTTAATACAGCCATAGATAAACCACTGTTGCCTGCAATACACCATGCAACGCCTAAAAATGCAATCAGTATGCTCGGGTAGACTAATACGCTTACCTTAGTGCGGTTAACAATAATCGATAATAATATGGTTAACGCTGGCCAAAGGTAGTTAATAATTGCCATTTCTAACGCTTGCTGGCGACTATTTGCAAAGCCGAGGGATAACGCTAAACACATTTCGTAAATTACAAATAAGCTGCCACCAAAGACTAAATAGCGTTTTGGGTAATTGCTTAGTCTTGGTACACCCATGACAAACATTAAAAAAATCGCACTGACGCTATAAATTAAAGCGGCACCGCCAATAGGGCTAAATAACTCTGATAAGTCACGAATAAAGGCGGTTAAACTGCTCCAAAGTAAAATAGCGAGCACCCCATAAAGGGTGTATTTATGTTTGCTTAAAAATGACATGGTGAATTGCTTGATGAATGGTAAAAAGTCAGTCGCGAATGTGACATTTTAAAAACAGTGGGGCAAGAGGTAGACTATAAAATTCGACTAAATAACTATAAATAGCTTTAAAATCAAAGAATAAGTTTAATTTTAGTAAACAAGAGCGGGATATAATAATAGCCCGCCCTCAATTAGTTGAATTACTCAACGCCAATAAAGCCGCCGGTTTGATGTGCCCAAAGAGCAGCATAAATGCCGCCTTGGGCAATTAATTCATCGTGACTGCCTTGCTCTACAACGCCGCCTTCATCAAGCACGATGAGTCTGTCCATTTGTGCAATGGTCGATAATCGATGGGCAATGGCGATTACTGTTTTACCTGTCATTAAATCATCTAAGCTTGCTTGAATAGCCGCTTCGACTTCTGAGTCTAAAGCGCTGGTGGCTTCATCAAGTATGAGGATTGGTGCGTTTTTAAGTAGTACGCGTGCAATGGCAATACGTTGGCGTTGACCGCCTGACAGGGTGACCCCTCGTTCGCCTACTTGCGCATCAAAACCTTTATTGCCTTTGCTGTCTTCTAAATCGGTTATAAAATCAAGGGCTTTGGCTTGCTTAGTCGCATCGAGCATTTCGGCTTCGGTTGCATCAGGCCTGCCGTATAAAATGTTATCTTTTACTGAACGATGCAGTAATGAGGTATCTTGGGTAACCATAGCAATATAGCGGCGCAGGCTTTCTTGGCTTACATCCGTGATATTTTGGCCATCAATACTAATGCTGCCTTTGTCGGTGTCGTAAAAGCGCAGCAACAAGTTAACTAAGGTGGATTTACCCGCACCAGAGCGACCCACTAAGCCGATTTTTTCACCGGGTTTAATGTTTAAGTTTAATCCGTTTATTACTGGGCCTCGGTTATTTTCATTCGCGGCTTTACCGTAGTTAAAATGTACATTACTAAAGTCGATTGCCCCTTGGGTGACCTTTAACGTTTCGGCTTCTGGTTTGTCATCAACCGCAATAGGATTAGAAAGGGTGCGCATGCCATCAGCCACGGTGCCAATGTTTTCAAACAAGCTGCTAATTTCCCACATGATCCATTGGGCCATACCATTAAGCCTTAACGATAAACTCAATGCCACGGCAATCGCTCCTGCACTAATGGCGCTTAACGACCATAAATACAAAGACACTGCTGCTACCGAAAACACTAACAAATAGTTTAAGCTTTGAATAACCACGTTTAAGCTGGTGACCAAGCGCATTTGTTTATAAACAGGCTGTAAAAATACATCCATACTTTGTTTAGCGTATTGTTCTTCGCGTTGGGTGTAAGAAAACAGCTTAATGGTTGAAATATTTGTGTAGCTGTCGACGATACGGCCGGTCATTTCTGAGCGTGCATCAGCTTGTGAACTGGCAATACTTTTTAATCGGGGTACAAAGTAAATTTGCACGCAAATATACAATGCTAACCACACTAATAATGGCAACATTAAACGCCAGTCTGAGGCGGCCACTAAAAACACCATTGAGCCAAAATAAACAGCAATGTACATAAGTACATCAAGTAACTTAGTGACTGACTCACGTACTGCTAATGAGGTTTGTAATACTTTTGTAGCGATACGCCCAGCAAATTCGTTTTGATAAAAGCTGACACTTTGACGCAATAAATAACGGTGTGCCAACCAACGAATCGACATAGGGTAATTGCCCAATAGCGATTGATGTAAAATAGCTGATCTAAAAAACACCACTACAGGCATGACGACTAAAAGCATTAACCACATTTTTATTAACGCGGATTGTTGCTGCGAAAACAGCTCTTCAGGTGTGTATTCGCCAAGCCAGTCAACCAGTTGGCCCATATAACTAAATAAAGACACCTCTAAAATAGCGAGTAACGCGGCACTGAGCGACATAAGCACTAACGACAATTCCATGCCTTTGGTGTAGTGACGACAAAATGCAAAAAGGGTTTTAGGAGGCTGAGATGGAGAACGCTCTGGGAACGGTTTAGTCATCCGTTCAAATAGTCGATACATATTAACTGCTTAATTAAATATTTATAAAGATGTCCCATTATACCATTGTAAAACACAAAGGCGCAGTGGGAATGAGGTGTGCGTCGGTTAACTCAAGTTGAGTTAACCGTTTATAGCTTGGTGTGGCCGGTTTTATTTTTTACCAGCCAATACGATATACCCAGTGCTAAGGTAACTAACGCCAGGCCAACAATTTGCTCTGAGGTCACTAATTTTAAATCGAGGACAATAATTTTACGCGCCACAGCCATCAATGCGGTAGCAATAACCAGTTCAACAGGCAGCGAGCTTGAGCCCAAATATAACCGAATGTTAGTAAATATTTCTACCGCAATTAGCACCACCATAAAGGCACCAAAGGTTTGTAGAATGTCTTCAATATTTAATAAAAAATAAGGCGGAGAACTTAACCGCATGTATAAAACATACACTACATCAGCAATACTCCAAAAAATAACCAGCACCATGGGCACTGCCAGTATTTTAATTGCAAAGCGAATAGCATGATGTAAATACTGCATCAGGGGATCAACATGATCCTCTGGTAATTCTTCGTGTTTCTTCATGTTATTTCAGCACCTTATTGATTAAATTAGCCTTTATAAAATGATAGCTGATTAATTATGTTTAGCACTATATACGGTCAAAACAATATAAGTGATTATTTTTATTAAAGTAGTGTGCTTGAACAGGGGACTTGTTTGGTGTGGGTTAAATTCTAAGTAAAATTCAAGGTGTTAATAATATGTAATTAAGCGTGTGATTTTTAGTGTCTATCTCAAAAGGTTTGCGGTTATTGGTTTCTGCTGTCATGTTGGTGGCATTCATTATGAGGATAACAATGCTATGTCTAATTTAGGTTTAAAGTTAGTTAATCGACTTATAAAGTATGGTGTGTTGGCATCATTAAGTTCTGTAACGCTTACAAGCTTTGCTGGCGAGTCTACACAACAAGCATCATTGCATAAAATTGCACAAGAAATTTCGGCGCAGCGTATTGAGAGTGATATTCAAACGCTGGTGGGTTTTGGTACGCGACATACGCTATCAGAGACTAAGTCTGATACACGTGGTATTGGCGCGGCAAGGCGTTGGATTAAAAAAGAATTTGAAGCGATTTCGGCACAATGTGGCGGCTGCTTAGAAATAATAGAAGTAAAACAAACCATTTCGGGAGAAAAGCGTATTCCTAACCCTGTAGAAGTGGTTAACATAATTGCGATTCAGCGCGGCAGTACTGAGCCTGATCGTATGGTGATAATGTCGGGTGATATAGACTCGCGCGTTAGTAATGTTATGGATTTTACCAGCGATGCGCCAGGGGCAAATGATAACGCTTCAGGGGTTGCCGGTGTTATTGAGGCAGCGCGTGTTTTATCGAAATATACATTTAATGGCTCGGTTGTTTACGCGGCGCTCTCAGGTGAAGAGCAAGGTTTATTTGGCGGTAAAATTTTAACCGCTTATGCGCAAAGAAATAATTGGCAGGTTCATGGTGTTTTAAATAACGACATGATTGGTAATATTACCGGTATTAATGGCGTAACCGATAACACCACTGCACGCATTTTTTCAGAAGGGACGCGAGTGGTTGAAACCAAAGAGCAAGCGCGTACTCGTCGTTTTACAGGTGGCGAAGTTGACTCAGCGAGTCGTAATTTAGCGCGTTACATAGACGCCATTGCCGATAAATACATTGAAAATTTAGACACTATGCTGGTGTACAGACTCGACCGATTTGCTCGAGGAGGGCATCATCGCCCATTTAATGATGCGGGCTTTGCGGCTGTACGTATAATGGAAACTAACGAGCATTACGATCGCCAACATCAAGACCTCCGCACCGAAAATGGCATAGTGTACGGTGATACCATTGATGGGGTTGATTTTGATTACGCCGCAAAACTCACGTCATTGAATGCGGTGAGCCTAGCGTCAATGGCATGGGCACCAGCGCCACCGAAAGAAGTGAAAATTAGTGGTGCCGTACGCGCCAGTACCACACTTTCTTGGCAACCATCGGAAGATAAAAATATTGCCGGTTACAAAATTTACTGGCGCTATACGAGTGAGCCACAATGGCAATACAGCCAATGGGTTGATAATGTTAGCGAGTTTACGCTTAAAAATGTGGTTATTGATAACTACTATTTTGGCGTTGCTAGCGTGAATAAACAGGGTGTTGAATCGCCAGTGGTGTTCCCCGGTGATGTGGGGTCGTTTGATCACAACATAAAATAATCGGTTTGCTTAAAAACCCAGCAAACAGCTGCGAATAAGGTGTTAAGCACGCTATTTATGCTTGCGCCTTATTTGTTATGCCCTTAAAGTGTAAACAAAGAAGTAAAAAGGTTATTAAAATGCAGCAACAAGAACAAAAACCATTAACACCAGAGCAGCAAGCTGAACTTCAGCAACAAGAAATTCAATGGCAGCGCGAATGTTTTCAAAATGCGCAAAAACATTTAGCTGAAAAAGGCATTATGCCCAAAACATTGCTTGAAAAAGAAAGCCGTTTTTTAGCGCCTTTATGCGCGCTTTGGAAATTTAAAGCGCAAAACGGTAAAAGCTACTGGGTGATCACCGGTCGTTTACCAACCGATCACGCTGAAGCATCTGCAGCAAAAGATGCACGCGATGCTATGCGTTATTTTTCACTGCAGTGGCAGTTAAAGGCCGATCAAATTATTACCGCGGGTGCGCGAGATAAAACCCAAGCTGATTTTGCAAATTTACTGATTAATCGTGCACATGGTTTATATGAAATGCATGAAAACGAGCAGCTGTGGGCAAAAGAACCCGCTTAATAAATAAAAGTGAATACATTTAAAAAAACCTAACTTAGTGACCTAAGTTAGGTTTTTTGTTGGAACTTTCAGAATTAAGCTCGAAACATAAATAGACTCTAATAAGCGCTATCTACGCGCACTGTGTTGTTGGTTAAATAAATAAGGCGTACATTATCACCTTGGTGAAAACGCATAGCGGGATCGCTATCTTGTACCACCATAAATTGTTCACCACTTTCTACTTGTATCAGTAATTCAACGAGCTGAGTGTGTTCATAGCGTTGTGTTTGCTGCTGATTATGGGCAACGTTACCACCAATCACCGATCCTAAAATAGTCGCTACAGTACGACCACTGCCGCCGCCAAACTGGTTACCAATAACACCCCCTAATAAGGCTCCGCCAAAGGTTTTCCAGCCGTTACTTTTGTCTTGTACTAATTGTTGCTCTGAAATGTTGCGCACCGACTTTACTTTACCAAATAGTACTTGCTGCACAGGAACAGCTTTATTGCGTTCGTACTTGGCAAAAGTGGGGGCACTCACTACTAATAAAGCGCATAAAATTAAGCTAAGCGTTTTCATGGTTCGCTCCTAAGTTACCAACCAAAGGTAGATTTTTCACGCGTCTTACGAATTTCAGTTTCGTCAGCCCATTCAACAAGGCCGCTTTGCATATCCATTAAACGCATTGTAAATTTGTAGTACACATCGGCTTTATCTGCATTAGATTTAACAATGCTTGATAGGTTACCGTACAGCATATATTGCGCACCAATTTGTTTACCAAAGGCCACCGCAGTGCTTGGATTGATCAGTGCATCTTCATTTTGAAAGGTAAGTTGTTCACGAACCGCTTCTACACGAGTCATATCAACAAATCTAAATTTGCCGCTACGCAGTAATTGAGTAGAGATTGAGTCGGTGATTGATTCTGTATCTATGTGTTCACTGGTTTTATTTTTAATACGCTCTACAAATACCACAGGGCGTGTATTGGCGGTCATAGTACCAACCACAGGCGAACTAAGCAGAGAGTCGGTCATTTGCGAGGCTACTTTTTGTAGGTCGGTAGAGCCAAAGTTTATATCTGTGGTTTCTACGGCTTGGGCATCACCATAACTAACGACTGCTTTATTAGCACAGCCGGTTAGTGTGAGTGCGGCTAAGCCTAAAATTGCATAGCCAGAGAGTGATTTAAATTGTTTATTGATCATCATGGTTTCCTTAATCTTTAAATTCTTGTGCTTCAGTAGACACTTCTCTTACAGCTAAAGAGAAAGTAACGGCATTAGGGCTAGGCGCGAGCCCTGCAAGCTGAGTTTTAGCAAAGCCAAATAATGTGAGGGCTTGCCACGGCGAGTGGTTGCCTTTAATTACAAAGCCATCTTTATCAAACCAGTTAAATTGATACTGTAAATATTGTGACTTTTTATAGGTACTTGCCAAGGTGACTACCACGTCGGTTAGGTTATTTGTTTGACGAGTTTTTACATCACTAATTAATAGCTTTTTTGCTAACTGTGGATTGTTAACATTGAGCTGCTCTTTGTAGGCGTTGGTAGTTTGTTCAACTCCAATGCCTGAGGTTACAGGTCGGCTGCTACATGCACTAAGCATAAACAACGCAATAATGGGGAGTATGTATTTCATGATGGCTCCTAAAGTTGCACTACATGGGAGTTAAAATAGTTATTAACAGAGGTTAGGTAGATTAACGTTAACCTTTGCTTACTAACGGTAAAATTTATTGGCGGTTGTGAGCCAACATTTAAGGTATTTTCGCCTGCAGTCACTACACTGCGGGCAAGACTAATTTGATTGGGTAAGGTAAGCCAGCTGCGGGTATCGGCTTGCTCAGATGCAAGATTATATAAGTTTGCTAAAATATTCCCCACATCACCGCCACTGCGGGCAAGCTCAGCGCGCAGCTTTTCTTTCGCCACTAAGCGCAATATTTGCCTCGATACACGCCCAGCAACTTGCTGCTCTAACGTTTTAGCGGCCAGTGCCTCTAAGTGCACTAGCGGGCTTAGTGATAATACATGGTCATTAATTTTGACGTTGTTAACGGTGCTTACATAAGCATTATTTATATAAATGGGCATTGCGAGGCTATAAAAGCGGGCGTCTCCCTGTGAAGTATAAATGGGTAATCGTAATTTAAATTCGTGTTGTTTTGGTATCAGGCCTTGTTCGAATAATATAACCACTTCGCCTTGGTTTTTTTCTAAGGTATTAACTTCACCAAACTGGCGTTTAAATTGGTTATAGTCATCAGCAAAACCTTGCTGCTTAGCAAGACGCAGTACATCGTGTTGTAAATACGGATTGTTAGGTTGTATTTCGAGTGCTTTTTTATAGTCTATGTAGGCATCATCACCTTGCTTTGCCGTTTCATATAGCAACCCAGATAAGTAAAACGTGTACGCATTTTGAAAGCCATTTTTGACCGAGCGAATTAAGTTATCCATATCGGGATAGTGTTGCTGTGCTTGGGCAACTGCATTATCAAATTCGCTTTGATTATTTAATAGTTCATCAACTTGTACTTTATTAGCACGGCGTATTTCAACTAAGGCGCTTTCAATATCATGTTTATAGACATAATTGAGCGCTTTGTAGCTATGCAACATACTCATTTCGTAGGCGGGCGGTGTATAACTAATAGCTGAGTCGTTGGTTAACAGCGCATTACTTTGCTCAAGCCCAGCACTTACTTGTATTTTTGCAGCTTGGCGCTTAGATTGCATTTGTTGATAGACAGTTTCAAAATGAACTTGTGCGTTATCGGGGTTATTGGCTAAATCCGCGATACGGCCTTGTTCTAATTGGCTCAATAAATAATTACTGTGTGTTTTGCTGTTTTTGCTTATTAAGGAGCGTGCACTCTCAATATTATTATTCGTAATGGCTTGTCTAATAGGGATGGTATTAGTGGCGTAATCATTAAAGAGATCGTCAAAGCCAATGGTGCTGCAACCACTTACAATAAAGCAAAGACTAAAAATTAAAATGTGACGCACGCGCACTCCTTCTTATTTATTCTGTAAGGTTAACATACTGCCAATAAATACAAGTGTGAAAGATTGTAAAAAAGCGTAATGTATAAACATAGAACAAAAACCCTTAATAAAAACTTTATCATTTAAAAAATAACCATGGTAACGTTTACAACATTGGACGTTAATTTAATCGGTATATAAATACGGTACATATTTATCAATACGTTAGGAATTAATTTGAAAGCAACACTGTTTACTATTATCGCGTTAGTTGCCTTTGCTGCAAATTCGTTATTATGTCGGTTAGCGTTGGCGCAGGGCTACATTGATGCGTGGAATTTTACCGTTATTAGGTTACTGAGCGGGGCAGTGTGTTTGACCATTATTATGCTGCTCTATACTAGGCAGTTAAATAAAAATGCACAATTAAGTAGTTCTGTTATTAAAGATACCGGCAGTTGGCGAAGCAGTGTGAGCTTGCTGATATACGCGCTGTGTTTTTCTATAGCTTATATGGAGCTTGATACCGGTATGGGCGCGCTTATTTTATTCTCGGCGGTGCAATTTACAATGATTGGCTGGGGCATATATAAACAAGAGCGTTTAAGTGCTGTGCAATGGCTTGCATTTATAGTGGCGTTTGCGGCATTTGTTTACTTAATGCTGCCCTCACAGACAGCACCACCGCTGATGGCTGCATTATTAATGAGTATAAGTGGCATTGCGTGGGGAATTTACAGTATTCGTGGCAAGGCGTGTGTGTCGCCGCTAAGAGCCACTACCTTTAATTTTATTCGTAGTTTATTAGTGCTACCTATTTTAATTGTGGTGGGAATGAGCCAGCTTAAAAATATACGTATCGAAGGGGCGTTACTTGCAATAGCCTCAGGTGCCATCGCATCTGGCGTAGGGTACAGTATTTGGTATGTGGCTATGCCACTATTAAAGAGCACGCATGCAGCCATAGTGCAGTTATGCGTACCCGTTTTGGCGGCTATTGCAGGGGCAGTGTTTCTATCAGAGACATTAACTGTACAATTTATGCTCCCCAGCAGTATCATTTTACTAGCGGTATTGGTTTTTACGTTAAATAAAAAGACTAAAACTGCTTAGCTGGTGGACTTACATTGATCACAAAGCGTTCATACAATGCAGGTAAGTGGGTTAAAATAGCGTCTTTACCTAATAAATCACTGTGTTTAATGCAGTCGTGCAACACTTCTGGCGTAAGGTGACGAATAAGCTGCGCTGATTGCGCTATGTGGCTAATATGCCAAAGTTCTGGGGCAACACCACCCAAGTCATACTGGTAAGGTCGATAAAACCCAAATTCTGCTAGATGAGTGTCTAGCCATTGGCTTAGTTTAGCAAAAGGCCCACCGTGCTGATATTCATTAGGGCTCAATTGCAAAACATAATCGTCACTCACTGCGCCTTTATCGTAAATATCTAAATCAGTCCCTAAATGATGGCGACTCGCCCCAGGTAGCGCAGAATAAAGCATAATGGCAATGCATTTATCAATATCACTGAGCGAATTAATATCAACGTGTTGCTGCGCTTTGTTTAATACCGGCCGCTTAGCGGAAAATTTAGCGTTCCAAATAGCCGATTGACGATTAAAATCCCGAAAACTTGATGCAATACATAAATCAAAGCCTGCTGATGCAGCTGCAGTTTGCAGTGCAATAAAGTCATTTACAATATCGGCATGCAAAGAGTGATTTTGTATGGCAACTAAATGTGCATCACTTTGGCCAGTGATGCATTGTATGAGTTCTTTATTTGCAGTCATTAAGTTAACAGGTGCTTTAATATTTGTTCGTAAATATCGGCGAGCGCGATTAGGTCGTCGGTGCTAACACACTCGTCCACTTTATGAATAGTGGCATTACGTGGCCCTAATTCAATAACTTTAGCACCCGTTTGTGCGATAAAACGACCATCTGAGGTGCCACCTGTTGTTTCTAAGTTAGTGGTTAACCCCGTTACCGATTTAATCGCGGCTACGGTGGCATCAACCAATGGGCCGTGATCGGTTAAAAACGGCAAGCCATTCACAATCCAATTGAGTTCATAATTTAAATTGTGTTTTTGTAAAATGGAATTTACTTTTTGTTGCAGTTGTTGATGAGTAACTTCGGTACTAAATCTAAAATTAAATTGTACCTCTAGCTCCCCAGGGATCACATTGCCTGCGCCCGTACCGCCATTAATATTAGAAATTTGAAAGCTGGTGGCTGGAAAAAAATCATTACCCATATCCCACACAGTTTGGCTTAACTCGGTTAAAGCTGGCGTGGCTAAGTGAATCGGGTTTTGTGCTAAATGTGGATAGGCCACATGACCTTGCACGCCTTTTATAGTTAAAAACCCCGTGAGTGAACCACGACGACCATTTTTAACCACATCACCGAGTACATCGCGAGAAGAGGGTTCACCAACAAGGCACATATCAATTTTTTCACCGCGCTCTTCTAAAGTATCTATTACGCGGGTAGTGCCGTTGATAAAAGGGCCTTCTTCATCTGAGGTAATTAAAAACGAGATAGAGCCTTTATGATCAGGGTGCTTAGTCACAAAGCGTTCGGTTGCCACAATCATCGCTGCTAATGAGCCTTTCATGTCGGCAGCGCCACGGCCATGTAATAAGCCGTCTTCAATTAAGCCTGCAAAAGGCGGGTGCTGCCAGTTTTTTTCAGGCCCAGTGGGCACCACATCAGTATGACCGGCAAAACAAAAATGAGGTGATTGCATGCCTTTTCGTGCCCATGTGTTTAGGGTATCGGTAAAAAATAGCGATTCGATGTCAAAGCCAATTGCACTTAGACGCTCATTCACCATGTGTTGGCAGCCTGCATCTTCAGGGGTAACCGACTCTCGCTGAATTAAAGCTTGGGCTAGGGTAATTACTGGATGGGTCATTATTTAAAGATCTCATCGTATTGGGCTGCTTTAAAACCTAAGTGATATTGCCCATTATTAATAAGAACAGGGCGTTTAATCATTGCAGGTTGTTCAACCAATATATCGATAGCAGTTTGCTTAGTTAAGCTTTGCTTTTGCTCATCCGACAGCGCTCTGTATGTTGTGCCACGTTTATTAACAAGTTGTTCCCAGTCAATATGCTCTGCAAAATCGCTAACCATTTTATGATTAACGCCATCTTTACGATAGTCATGGAAAGTGAACGCGATGTCATTATCGCTTAGGTATTTTTTTGCTTTTTTAATTGTATCGCAGTTGCTAATGCCATAGAGAGTGATCATAAATCTACTTCTTTTTAATAATAGTTAATAAGGTATCTACACCGGCATTAACTTGCGGGTGAGAATAATGAAAAGTGCCTAAATTATGGCCATTGAGAATTATGAGGCTGGCTAAAATAGGCGACTCGAGCTCACGTAAATCAAAATAGGCAAGGCGTTGGCCTTTGGTTATTTTGCTGCCGTTAAGCTGAGCAATATGAGTATGCGTAAGTGTTTGTGAATCGGGCACCGCTAGGTTTATTAATACTTTTAAGCCGTTGTTGGCTTTTAAAATAAATTCACAACCGGCACTTTTTACTTGCAGTAAGGTGCCATTAAAGGGTGATAACACTTTATGACTCGATAAGCTAACAACAATACCCGGGCCGAGTGTACCAAAACGAAAAAAGGGTTGTGGATGCTCTTCCATTGGCATCACTTTACCACTGAACGGGCTCGTGATTTGTATCGCGTTTCGGCCAATTTTATTTTTAGTTAAATAGCTAACGTCTTCAGATTTCATAATTTATTGAGTTACCACGTTGTAGCCATCGGCTTTAAGGGCTGTAATTGCTTTGGTGACCGTTTGTTTTTTTACTAAAATATAGTCGGTATCGTAGGTCGATATCGAAAAAATGGACACGCCGGCTCTGGCTAATACGCCTGAGAGATTTGCCATAATGCCAGTTAACGAAAATCCTAAAGGGCCTATTACTTCCAGTGCTTGCCAATTAGATTCAGTGTCTTGGCTATCAATAATAAAGTCGACAGGGCAAACAACTGACAGTTCATCATGCGTTTTTGAGATAAAAAATAACGGTTGCTTTAACAGCGCAGGCGGTATGTCAGCATCAAGGGCTAAACTATGAATAGATAACACGGTGCTGTGTAATTGTAATGTTTGTTTTGACATTAAACGTATCGCCAGCAGCAAAATAATAGCTTTATAGTATAGAGTATTGAAGCTAAATTAAAGGCTCAAATTTAGGCAGTGCTATATTTTTATTAGCTAAAAAATAATTGTCCACAATTTCTGTGGATAAGCTTGGGGGTTGTGAGGTATAAATAGCCTAACCAGTTAATTATTAAATAAAAAATGGCTAGGCTATAAAAAGGGCAAGTTAATTATAGGCCTTAATTAAGCGCTTCTACTTGCGCCGCCTGAATGGCTGTTAAAGCAATGGTATACACAATATCGTCAACTAATGCGCCACGGCTTAAGTCGTTAACAGGTTTGCGCATCCCTTGTAACATAGGACCAATACTGATCAAATCGGCACTTCGTTGCACTGCTTTGTAGGTGGTATTACCCGTATTTAAATCAGGGAAAATAAACACGGTTGCTTTACCGGCAACCGGGCTATCTGGCGCTTTTTTAATAGCTACACTTTCCATAATGGCTGCATCGTATTGCAATGGCCCATCGATAATGAGATCAGGACGCTTTTGTTGGGCAATTTTTGTTGCTTCGCGGACTTTTTCTACATCAGCGCCACTGCCCGAATTACCCGTGCTGTAACTTATCATTGCTACACGAGGTTCTATGCCAAATGCGGCAGCAGAATCGGCAGATTGAATTGCAATGTCGGCTAGTTGTTCAGCATTAGGATCGGGATTAATAGCGCAATCACCATAAACAAGCACTTGATCAGGCAATAGCATAAAAAACACTGATGAGACTAATGATGAACCCGGTGCGGTTTTAATCAACTGTAACGGTGGGCGAATGGTATTGGCAGTGGTGTTTACTGCACCCGATACCAGGCCATCGACTTTCCCTTGTTCTAGCATCATGGTGCCCAGTACCACGTTATCTTGCAATTGTTCCTTTGCAATAACGTCAGTTAAGCCTTTGTTTTTACGAATTTCCACCATAGGTGCTACGTAGTCATTTATAATACTGTTTGGCTCTATTACAGTTACATGCTCGTTAAGCTCAATGCCTTGTTGCTCAGCTATACGTAATATTTCATCACGATCACCTAATAAAATTGTTTTAGCAATGCCGCGCTGGCCACAAATAGCGGCTGCTTTAATGGTACGAGGTTCGTTACCTTCAGGCAGTACAATTGTTTTTTCGGCTTCACGAGCTTTTTCAGTTAATAAATACCTAAAGGCAGGAGGGGATAGTTTTCGGGTTTTTCCCACACTTTTAGCTAAGGTATCTAACCAATCAGAATCGATATGTGCAGCGTTATGATCTTTTACTTTTTCTATGCGTTGTTCATCGTCGCTAGGCACTTCTAGGTTAAAGTTATGCAGCAATAAAGAAGTGCGCCAAGTATCGCCCTCGGTTGCCAAAATTGGCAGACCAGTTTGCATAGCTTGTTCGCATAGCGCCATAATGCGCGGCTCAGGTTCAAAACCACCGGTAAGTAAAATTGCACCTAGTTTTGTGCCATTCATGGCCGATAAGCAAGCTGCAACGAGTATATCTGAGCGATCGCCTGGGGTTACCAATAACGCACCTGGCGTAAAATAATTTAAAATATTGGATACCGTGCGGGCACAAAAAGTAATGCGTCTGAGTCGGCGGTGCACCATATCGCCTTCGTTAATAATAGTGGCTTTTAAATAGGCACTTAAATCTTTAACACGTGGGGCAACCAGTTCAAAATCCCACGGAATAACGCCGAGTAACATAAACGGGTTTTTTCTAAAAATAGGTAAAGAAGCTAAGCGGTTTAATTCGTTATCAAGTGCTTCTGGCTTATAGGTATCGACTAAATCGGCGCGAGCTCGACCTTCCTCATCAAGGGGGGCGTTTACTTTATTAAAAATACAGCCAAGCACGCGAGGGTGGTCAATGCCACCATAGTTACCAGCGGCTATTTCTAGTCGGTCTTCAATTTGAGTAATGTTGTAATTGCCAGGGGTAAGTATAAAAACGATATCCGCCCCTAAAGTTTGTGCGATTTCGCGGTTTATGCGTCCCGCATAAGGTTGGCGACGAGTAGGCACCATGCCTTCTATTATGGCCACTTCGTCATCGTTGATCTTACTTTGAAAACGCTCAACAATTTCCTCTAATAAGTCATCACCTTTACCATCACCGATCATTTGCTCTGCGTAATCGAGCGCAAACGGTGTTGGCGGCTTAATTGGTGAGCCTTGAGTGACAATTTGGGTCGATTTTTCAGGGCCAGTTTCACCTGCACGCGGCTGGGCGATAGGTTTGAAAAAGTTAACCTTAACTGTCTTTTGTTCCAGCGCTCTTACTAAACCAACTGATACTGAGGTTAAACCTACCCCTGTAGAGATAGGAACCAACATAATACGACGAGCCATATTATAACTCCTTGGTGATGTTTGCGGCGTCGAGTGCAATAACCCATTCTTCGTTAGTGGGCATAACAACCGCTTTGCTTGTTGAATTTGCAGCGCTAATTAATCCAGCTTGGCCAAACCGTGCATCAAGGTTTGCTTGAGGGTCTAAATTGATACCTAAAAAGGCTAACTGTGTAAGTACTTTTCCGCGAATAATATCGGAATTCTCGCCAATCCCACCAGTAAAAATAAGCGCATCTAATTTTTGCAGCGGTACCATGTAGGCGGCTATTTGTTTTGCTAAGCGGTAGCAAAACATATTAAGTGCCAGCATGGCTTGCGAGTTGCCAGCAATGGCAGCCTCTTCAATAGTACGGCAATCGTTTGATAGCTCGCTTATTCCTAATAAGCCACTTTTTTGATTTAGCAGGTCATCAATTTGCTGTGCGGTGTAATCAAGTTGGGTCGTTAAAAAGTTAAATAGCCCTGGGTCAATGTCACCACAACGAGTACCCATAACAAGTCCTTCAAGCGGGGTTAAGCCCATGCTGGTATCGACACTTTTGCCATTTTTAATCGCACACACTGAACAGCCGTTTCCTAAGTGGGCGCTAATAAAGTTACTGTTTTCAATAGGAAGTGCCAACAACTTCGCAGTTTGTCCTGCCACATAAAAATGGCTGGTGCCATGAAAACCATAGCGCCTAACACCAAAGTCTTTATAAAGCTGATAAGGAAGGGCATAAAGATAAGCGACTTCATCCATCGTTTGATGAAATGCCGTGTCGAACACGGCTACTTGCGGTAAATTTTTAAATGATGCTTGCGCTGATGAAATACCCAGTAAGTTAGCGTGGCCATGCAAAGGCGCTAGCGTGGCTGCTTGCTTGATACCTGCAATAACGTGCTCGTCAATTAATACTGATTGGGTAAAATGCTCACCGCCATGTACAACACGATGACCAACAGCAACTAGTTGCTCATCGAGGTTGTGATCTTTTATCAAATCAACCAGCGTATCAATCGCATGGGCATGTGCCTGGTTAGCAGCAAGTTTAATGGTGGTCTTTTCTCCCTTAAATTTATATTTTATTGAGGGAGCATCTGCACCTAGGCGCTCAGCTAAACCTGATATGATGTCGTTTCCTGTGTTTACATCAATAATCGCAAACTTTAGACTTGAGCTTCCACAATTGAGTACCAAAACGTGGTTTGGATTATTTGGGAGTGTTGGCATAGATTCATTTTCCATTTAAGTATTAATCAGTACACTTGGTTGATATATAAGCATTGTAGGCTTAAATGGGTATAGACTAAAGTGTAGTTGACTTTATTAAAAGGGCTTTGTGGAATTCTTTCTATAATTTATGCTTTTTGTGAGTTTTACTAATGAAATTAAGCATTTTTACCGATAAAGTGAGAGTTGTGTTACACTTTTATAAGCAAGATGCTTTTACAAGTGTTAAATGCCGTGATTGTGAGGATTTATAATGCAAAAAAGTGTGATGTCACAAGTTCAATTAGGGCGCGCTTATGCTAAAACATGGCCTATGCGTAAAGAGGTCGCGCCATTATTTGCCGAGTTTAAAGTGATCAGAGCAACCGAGCTTGCGATTACAGTAATGCCTATTTTAGCCATGCTAACTTTGTTTTTTCAGCTTAATTATTTAGGCCCTGATTTTTTACCTCAAGCTATTGCCAGTAGTCTATTTTTTATCTCCTTGCCGTTACAAGGGCTTTTATGGCTAGGTAAACGTGCGCAAACAGAATTAGAACCCGCTATGCTGCAATGGTACAACGAGTTGTTTGCAAAAATGGTCGCCAACGGTTACGACGCACAAATGGGGAAAAACAAGCCCCGCTATTTGGAGCTTGCTGAATTGTTAAAAGACATGTTTGATAAAATGGATAAAACCTTTACTAAAGAGCAGTTTTAACAAACTGGCTAATATAAAATGACAAGGAAACCTTATGATGCTGTTTTTGTTCAAGTGCCTGCCAATGCTCGGGTCTAAACTTCCATGCAAAGGGTGTCATCATTATTAAATTTCTTACGTCGCTAAATGTGAGTGACACTTGCTCTGTAATGAGCTGTTGCGATGATTGTTTAAAGCCTGTTGGCGTAGCAACTTCAGTATGTTCATTTACCGTATTATAGATATATTTTTTCAACTCTTTGAGGTGCATAGGCCCAGGGCTTGCCACCACTAAACAGCCATCCTCTTTAACAAGGCGAGAAAGTTCATCGTCAAACAAAGGGGCAAACACGCTAATTAACACATCAGCAAGGTGATCATTAAAGGGCGCGTGGCTTATTGATGCCACGCTAAATTGACATTGTTTGTATCGTTTTGCTGCGTATTTTACCGCCGACTTAGATATATCAACACCATACACAGTAGCTTGCGTGTTATTTGCTATAGCATGGGTGTAAAACCCCTCGCCACACCCTAAATCAATCACTATATTTGCATTGAGCGGTTTGACTAAATTAGCTAAGGCCGTCTGTAAAAATGCATAATGGCCTTGCTCTAAAAAAGAACGCCTTGCTTGTACCATTTCTAAAGAGTCACCGGGCTGTTTAGAGTTTTTATTTTGCACGGGGAGTAAGTTTACATAGCCTTCTTTGGCAAAATCAAAGCTGTGGTTATTATCACAGCGTAATGTTTTTTCGTTAAGTGCCAATGGAAGTTTGCAAATAGGGCAATGGTAATGAAGACTCATGAGCCTAAATAGTCCTTATCAAAAAAAGTTTTTACCCAGTGCGGACGATAGGTGATCATAACAGTTATTGCCATACCGTTTAGCATTGCTTCAGGAAACGCTAAAATAGGACTGAGATAAATGTAGTTTTCTGTTAGCTGATGCCAATTATATTCGCCAATTGCGTAATAAAAAACACCCCCGAGTATAATGTTAACGCAAGCAACGACAGCAGCCGTTAAAAAGCTACAAACAAATATATAGATAAAAAAGTGCCGCGCTAAGTAGTGGTAACAAAGCATAAATACAAAGTAGCTTAATAATACTGGAATAAACGCACTTATTAGTAATTTTACCGCAATCAGCTCGAATGCTACTTGTCCAAAAGCAGTTAGCAGGGCTGTTGCTAATACACAACTTAAAATAGCCAGACGCCAGCCTAAAATCAGCGTCACAGCAGTAATGCCCAATATATGAAGATCAAGACCAGGTAAAATACCGGCTTTTATACGCCATAGTAAAGCGAGCACCAGCGCGCAGGCAAAAACGCCGGTTTGCCTAGCTGGCGTATTAAATAAATTGGCGTATGTTGATTTATTAACACTTAAAAAGCCAATAGCAATAACACCAATCCACAGTAATGCCTGTAATTGTACGCTTAGCATAATCGTTAATTAAACTCAGACCAAATAGGCGCATGATCTGAAGGCTTGTCGATAGCACGTAATTCGTAATCTATACCGGTGTCGATACAGCGAGCTGCTAAGTCATGCGTTGCCAAAACCACATCAATCCTTAGTCCACGATTATCAACAAAACCCTTAGAGCGGTAGTCAAACCACGAGTATTGATCGTTAGTTTCTGGGTTTTGCTCTCTAAAGGTGTCTTTAAAGCCCCAGTTTAATAACGTTGCTAGCCATTCACGCTCAACGGGTTGAAATGAACATTTTCCGGTTTTTAACCAGCGTTTTGCGTTTACCTCACCAATACCAATATCTAAATCGGTTGGAGAGATATTAATATCGCCCATTACAATTACATCTTGATCAGGCGTGTAATGACTATTTAGGTGAGTCATTAAGTCTTGATAAAATTGACGTTTATAAGGGAATTTAGTTTCGTGGTTGATATTATCGCCTTGCGGGAAGTAGCCATTCATGACATGCAGGTCACGACCATTTTCTTGCTCTACGGTAACGCTGATCATTCGCTTTTGCGACTCATCTGTGTCGGTGGTAAAGCCTTTTAATACCGACTTAGGCTCTTTTTTGCATAACATTGCCACGCCGTAATGCGCTTTTTGCCCATGAAAATAAACGTGGTAACCCATCTTTTGTACATCGTCTAGCGGAAACGCTTCATCGTGCACTTTGATCTCTTGAAGACCAATAATATCTGGCTGGTGTTTATCAATAATAGCTTGTAACTGGTGTAGTCGAGCACGCAGACCATTGATATTAAAAGAAATCACTTTCATAAAGTTAACCTTCAAATTTATTTTTTCTATTCGTCAAATTGTATCAGCATTTAGAGCGACATAACATGACTGAAATGAGAAAATAACTGCACAATTGTTGATCAATTACTGTTTAATGTTTAAACATTGTAAATGCATTATTAAATAATAAAATAAATAAAATATTCAATTGATATGTTAAAAGTTGTCTATATAATGCGCAAAAATCGTTTGTTTAACTCGTTCAAATAGGACTACCTGATGAAAACTCAATTACTTTTAGCTGCCTCTCTTTTTGTTTCTGTTACCGCTTCTGCACAAAGCAATGCGTATTACAGCAAAGACAATAAATTAGAGTCAAACTTGTGCGTAGTAAGCGCCAATGAAGGTTTTTCAGCTGCACGTAAAATGGCAGCAAAGCATGGTATATACTTATCTCGTTATTCAAAAAGTATCCTATGTAACGGTCAAGACATTCGCGATATTGCAAAACAACAAACTGCAGCACAGCCTGCAGCATCAAAAGTTGAAGTATTTGCAAAAGATTCACATCAAGAAACACAGTTATGTATAACTGCATTAAAGCAAGGCTTACAACCAGTGCGTAAGCAAATTGGTAACTTAAACACATTAAAGTGTAATGGCCAAAACGTAACTGATTTTGTGAAGCGTTACCAAAACGCTGCAATCTAAATTACTGTATTTAATATATAAAAAGCTCGGTTTTTACCGAGCTTTTTTTTGTAAAAATTACCTATGTAGTTTGGAAAAATTGCATTATTGAATATCGCAATAGAAGTTGTTTTTGTTTAACCGTCTGATTTTAATGGTTTATTTTTTTTGGCACCGTATTTGTATCACTAAAATTGAAATTTATTAATACAAGGATACGTCTGATGAAAAAATTAACGATAGCTTCTACTGTTTTAGCCGCATTGAGTTTAGCAGCTTGTTCTTCAAATCAAGGTTTAGAAAAAATCGACAGTGATTTTGCAAGCTTAGATAACGACAGCGATGGCTTTATTTCTAAAACAGAAGCCGACGATGATAGTATTTGGCAGCACTTTTCAAACATAGATACAAATATGGATAATCAAATAAGCCGTAATGAATATGATGCTTATATGCAGCTAAATGCTGGAAAAGTTGCTACAGACAGTGAAGTGAGTGAGTCTGCATTTAAAGCTGATATTGCTAAGTTTGATAAAATAGAAAATGATTTTAAAAGCTTAGATAATGATAGCAATGGTTTTATTTCAGTTACTGAAGCTGATGACGATGATATATCAAATCATTTTGGTTACATGGATCGTAATAAAGATAAACAAATAAGCAAAAAAGAGTTCAACAGCTATATTCAAAAGCATGGTGATTCTGTTGCAGAAGATGATGCACTTGAGCAATTTAAAAACAGTTAAATTACGTTACTGAATGTACTTGATATCAAGCCAGTGTTTTTCACTGGCTTTTTTATGCCTATGAAACGTTATTTTGTTAATATATTTTCCTAGTTTGTGATTGTTCTGTCATAATAGATGGCTGTGTGTTTTTATTAACTTAAGAGTGATTATGGTAGGTCGGCGAATTAGTGATGAACAATTAATTGAAATCATTGAAGCGGCGATTTTTGTGGCAGATAAGCCCGTATCAAAACGTCATCTTAAGGACACGGTTTTAAACGATTTAGCAATTTCTATGGCGCGCATTAATGATGCTGTAGAGGCCATTCAAGTTCACTATCAGACGCGTGGAATACGTTTGGTTGAGGTAGGCAGTGGCTATCGTTTTCAAGCGTGTAGCAGTTTAAGCCCATGGTTGAATAATTTATGGCAAGAACGCGCCCCTAAGTACTCGAGAGCTTTACTCGAAACCTTGTCGCTAATTGCATATAAACAACCTATTACCCGTGGTGAAATTGAGCAAGTACGGGGCGTAGCAACAGGCTCAAATATTATTAAAACTCTGCTTGAAAGAGAGTGGGTAAAAGTAGTTGGGCATAAAGAAGTACCTGGTAAACCGGCACTTTATGCAACGACTAAACAATTTTTAGATTATTTTTCGATAACGGGACTTCATGATTTACCTGCATTGCCAGAGCAACAGCAAAGTAAAATTACCCAGTTATTAAGTGATCCTTCTGTGAGAGAACCATCCAAATGAGTATACAAGGTGAAAAGTTACAAAAAGTCCTAGCCCGTGCAGGCGTAGGCTCACGCCGCGAAATGGAAAAATACATTGACGCTAATCGTGTGAGTGTAAATGGTAAAGTAGCTAAGTTAGGCGACAGGGTTGAAGAAACCGATTTAATTCGTGTTGACGGCCACACTGTTAAAATTGAAGAAAAAGCTGACAGAATTTGTCGCGTAATTATGTACAACAAGCCAGAGGGTGAGTTAAGTACGCGTAAAGACCCTGAAGGCCGTAGAACCGTTTTTGACCGCTTACCTCGTATAGATGGCGAACGTTGGATAGCAGTAGGGCGATTAGATGTGAATACGTCAGGATTGATGCTTTTTACCAATGACGGTGAATTAGCAAATCGCTTAATGCACCCGAGCTACGAAGTTGAACGCGAATATTCAGCTCGTGTATTTGGTGAAGTGACTGACGAAACAATGAAAAACTTACTGCGTGGCGTAGAACTTGAAGATGGCCCCGCAAAGTTCACTGGTATCAAGCCTATGGGCGGTGAAGGTATTAATCGTTGGTATAATGTAACGCTTAACGAAGGTCGTAACCGTGAAGTGCGTCGTTTATGGCAATCACAAGATGTGGAAGTATCACGTCTTATTCGTATTCGTTACGGTAAATTAGAGCTTGATAAGCGCGTACCGCAAGGTGGCTGGATTGAGTATGATTTAGATACAGTTAACTATTTACGTAAAACAGTAAAGCTTGGCAAAGAAACACAAACTAAGCTGTCTGTTATTCCTGAAAAGCGTAAAGACAAGCGCGCTAAAATAAACCAAATTCGCAAGGCGGTTAAAAAGCACAATCAACGTGTAAAACCGACTAAACGTAAGTAATTAAAGCATAAAACAACAAAGCCGCTTTTTATAGCGGCTTTTTACGTTTAAAACTAAATATTATTTTTTAGCTTGTGCGTCTAACGATTGGCCATTGATATCTTTTGAGTCATCGCTCATTAAATACAGGTAAGTTGGCATTAAATCTTCAGGTGTTGCGAGTAGATCACGATCTTCACCTGGAAATGCACTTGCACGCATTGATGTACGTGTTGCGCCTGGATTGATGCAGTTAACACGGATTGGCGTTTTTTCAACTTCACACGCCCATGTTTGCATCATACCCTCTACCGCAAACTTAGAAATAGCGTAAGGTCCCCAAAATTCTCTTCCTTTACGACCTACACCCGATGAGGTAAATACCACTGAAGCACTTTTTGACTTACGCATTACAGGGAACAACGCTTTGGTGATCATCGCTTGTGCGGTTACGTTTACTTTCATTACATTTTCGAATGTTGATGAACAAAAGTGCTCCAACGGCCCTAAAGTACCTAAAATACCAGCGTTATTTAATAGCCCATCTAGGCGGCCAAATTGGCTCTCGATAGTTGCAGCAAGATCGCGGTAGTTTTGTTTAGTTGCACCTTTTAAGTCCATAGGCACAATCGCTGGCTGTGGGTAGCCTGCATTGACGATTTCGTCATACACACATTCTAGTTTATTAGTTGTTTTTCCTAATAAAATAACGGTTGCACCATGTTTAGCATAAGTAATTGCTGCAACACGGCCGATACCATCACCTGCGCCTGTTATCAAAATTACTTTGTCTTTAAGTGCGTTTTCAGTTGCTTGATAGGTATGCATAAAAGTACCAATGTTTAAATTTTTTTTGATTTTAACATAGCAAATCGACAAGTAATCGAATTTATTACAAATTTAGGTGGCGAAACTAGAAAGTTTACGTTAAGTTTAACTGGTCTAATGTCTCATTAATATACTAGCTACATTATTTTAACTTAATTACACTGACTATAAACACACTATAAAAATAAGATTTGTGCGGAGAACACTATGAAAAAAATGCTACTCTCGCTCTCAGTTGCAGCTGCATTAGCAGGCTGTGGCGGCGGAGAAACGTTAGAAGATGTTAAAAACGATTCAGTTACAGTTATTCCAAAAGCTACGGTAAAATTTGACCCTGCAAATGGTGTAATTTCGGTTCCTAATGATTTATTGATGAGTGGTACGCTTGATGGCACACTCAATATTCCTGGGGAATTAAATGACGAGAATGTTTCTATCTCTCGAGCTGAATATGCAGATCCGCAACTAGCAATAGGCGCACTTGATGGCTGGTCTACTCAAGTGCCATTCAAAATTGATCTAACCTTTCCACCGGGCATTAGCCTTGATCAAACGTCTGCAGCTTCACCAGGCTCTGTACGTATTTTTGAAGTGATCATGGGTGCAAGCTTAACTGATGCCGAATGTTCGCAAGCACCAGCCGGTGCAGCATGTAAATTAGTAGGCGAATTGACCTTTGGCGTGGATTTTGTAACCCAGGCTTCTGGTGATGCAGTAGCTATTGTCCCACTTAAGCCTTTTAAAGCCGGTAGTTCATACATTAATGTGCTAACGACTGGACTGAAAGATTCACAAGGTCGCTCAATTGAACCATCTTCAACATATGCCACTGTTAAACAAGAAGCGCCTTTGGTAACGCCATCACAACTTGCGCTGCAAGGAGCTGTGAATAGTTATGAAAACGTAGTAGTAAGCTCTGGTGATATTACAAAAGACGATATTATTTTTTCTGCTGCTATGACAATGCAATCAGCAGGACCAGTGCTTGGCACGATTAAAAAGGTTTTAGCAGCAAGCTTAACAGAGCCAACAATTCCAACGCCTGCGTTGCAAATTCCAACTCAGCCTATGGCTAACGTACAACAAGCTTTTGCATTGCAGGGGGTGACTGTACCTGATGTGTTCCAAGCTGCGCAATATCAAAAAGGCAGCATTCAATTACCTATGTATTTAGGCACGCCTGAAGGTAAAGAGATCAGTGATTTAAACGATACTTACTGGCAAGGTATGTGTGATAGTGCTGTCGCTATTTTAGGCTATAAAGCGCAAGCTGGTGAAGCGTTCCCAACCGATCCTATTAGCACTAACGATGCAATGTGTGCTGCTTTGAGTGATGGACAGCTTCGTGATTTAGGGCTTGATAGCACTAAACACTTAACTAAATATAACTCACTTCCTAAAGTGCAGAGCATGGCTAATGTGCCAGTGCAAATTACTAAGCCGATTTTACCGGTTGTTAATGCATACCGTACAGGTTTAGGTTTAGAGCCATTTACTGCTATGCCAGCAGGTGGTTGGCCAGTAGTGATTATGCAACACGGTATAACCACACAAAAAGAAAGCATGTTAACACTAACAGCGCAGCTTTCACTGCAAGGCTTTGCCACAGTTGCAATTGACCATCCTCGTCATGGCGAGCGTGGTGTAGACGTTGATTTAGACGGTAATGATGACTTTAACGCAACGACAGGCTCTGTACTTAGTTACATGAACTTGAGCTCATTATTAGTAGCTAGAGATAGCCTACGCCAGTCAAGTGCTGACTTACTTGGTTTACGTTTAGGTCTAAACTTCAGCGGTGATAGCGCAATGAATTCACAAGATGTGTCTTACATTGGCCATTCTCTGGGATCAATTGTAGCGCCTGCGTTTATTGCACAAGCTAATAGTCCATTGGCTGATCAAGTAGACCCATTCTTTAAAGTTAATGCTGTTGCATTGGCAAGTGGCGGTGGCGGTATTGCTAGCTTCTTATTAGAGTCAGCCGCGTTTGGTCCATTTATTCAAGGCTCTGTACTTTCTCAAGCAGGTACTGCTGAAGCTGACGAGTTTAATGCATTCTTAAATGCTGGTGCGTTATCAAACTGTGGCGCCTTGTTACCAGACATGCAGGACTTCTTAAGCTGTGGCTTTAATGAATTTGCAGCATCGCTAACTATGGCGGGAGAAGCTGATAAACTGGCTAACATAAAGGGCGTGATGACGCAGTTTGTATTTGCAGCACAAACAGCATTAGATAGCGGCGATCCGACTAACTACGCAGCAACGGTTAAAGCACTAGAAACACCTGTGTATATGAATGTTGTTGTTGGTGATGGCACTGATAGTAACAAGCCAGACCAAGTTATTCCGCCGATGACTGCTAACAATCCAATTGCAGGTACACTGCCTCTAGCTAACTTTATGGGGTTAGAAACAGTGAGTACATCGCAAGCGCCAACAGAGATGGGCTCTAGCTATTTAGTTAAATTTAATACCGGCCATCATGGGTCAATATTAACACCTGCACAGGATGAAGGTGAGTCGTCTACAGTTGCGGGTAGTGCAGCTGCGAATGCTGAAATGCAATTGCAGGTTGCTACTTACCTAGCTTCAAGAGGGCGCCTTTTAATGGTGCAAAACACTGAGGTTGTGACGAATTAATAATCAACCACTCAATTAAGTACTAAAAGCCACTGTATAGTGGCTTTTTTTTATTTTAAAGCATGCTAAATTGACTGAAATTTATAAACGGAGAACACAGTTGGAATTTTTATACGAGTACGGTTTGTTTTTTGCTAAAACCATTACCTTTGTTTTTGCTATCGCTGTCATTTTGACCTTAATTGTAAGCTCGGCTGTTAAGCCAAAAGCAAAAAAAGGTGAGATAGAAATAGATGACTTATCAGAGCAGCTTACTAATATAAAAGAAAGCTTTTTAAATAATACGCTAGGTAAAAAAGAGCTAAAAGCCTATCAAAAGCAACAAAAAATAGAGCAAAAAAAAGCGGACAAAGAAGCGCCTAAATCACGACTCTATGTTATTGACTTTAATGGCAGTATGGACGCACATGAAGTAGAAAGCTTGCGCGAAGAAGTGACCGCGATAATTTCGATAGCGGATGCAAAAAAAGATAAAGTGTTAGTTCGCCTTGAAAGTGGTGGTGGCGTGGTACATGGCTATGGTTTAGCCGCATCACAATTACAACGTTTAAAGTCAGCCGGTATTGAGTTGACTGTATCAATAGATAAAGTCGCCGCCAGTGGTGGTTACATGATGGCTTGTGTGGCTGATCATATTATTGCAGCACCGTTTGCAATTGTTGGCTCTATTGGTGTTATTGCACAAATTCCAAATTTTAATAAAATTTTAAAGAAAAATGATGTCGAGTTTGAGCAAATTACGGCGGGTGAATTTAAACGCACGTTAACTTTATTTGGTGAAAATACCGATAAAGCCCGCGAAAAGTTCCATGAAGAGATAGAGCAAACTCATGTATTGTTTAAAACTTTTGTGAGCACTCAGCGTCCAAGTTTAAATATGGATTTAGTGGCAACGGGTGAACATTGGTTTGCAACCCAAGCAATTGAAAAAGGGTTAGTCGATACCATTAAAACCAGCGATGATGCGTTGTTAGAGCAACAACAGCAACATCAAATATACAAGGTGCAATACAAGATTAAAAAAGGATTAAGTGACAAGCTGGCAATGGGCCTAAGCCATGGTGTGAATAAGGCGGGTGTTAGTTTGATGTCAAAATTTAAGGCGTTAAACCCTTAATAATTTAATCACTTAAACCCAACAAAAAAGCCTTGTTACTTAACGAAGTAGCAAGGCTTTTTTTATGACTATTGTCAGAAACACTAATCAATAGATTTGTGGTAGTCCTCTAAATCTTTTGCTGCATTTGGGTCGTTAAAGATACTTTCATCTAGTTCACCTTCGCTTTTAGCGACGACACACGTAACCATACAGTCACCCGTTACGTTTACCGCAGTACGGGTCATATCAAGCAATCTGTCTACACCAATAATAATGGCGATGCCCTCAACAGGTAAGCCAACTTGGTTAAGTACCATGGCTAGCATAATTAAACCAACACCAGGTACACCCGCCGTACCAACAGAGGCAAGCGTTGCAGTTAGTATCACCATTAAGTAATCAGAAATAGTTAAGTCAACACTAAATACCTGAGCGATAAATACCGTAGCCACACCTTGCATAATTGCGGTGCCATCCATGTTAATGGTTGCACCAAGCGGAATAGTAAACGAAGCGACCGAATTATTAGCGCCAAGCTTTTTAGTTGCCGTTTCAAGTGTAATAGGCATAGTCGCGCTTGAACTTGAGGTACTAAAAGCAAATAAACAAGTGTGCTTCATTTTAGCCAAGAAAGTGAGCGGGTTTAGACCCGTGAGTATTTTTAGCAGTAGGGTGTAGTTTACAAATGCGTGTAGTAATAAGGCTAATACAACCACGCCAAAGTACTTAGCTAAACTCACAATTAAGTTTAGTTCAATGGTAGTGAACAATTTAGCCATTAAGAAAAATACGCCGTAAGGGGCAATGTTCATTAGCAAAGTAACCAGTTTTAAGATAACGGTGTTTAAGTCTTCAAATACAGTAGCGACACGTTTACCTGCCTTTCCGCTAAGTGCCATTGCAATACCGAATAATAGAGCAAACACAATTACTTGTAACATGTTTCCTTTTGCCATTGCTTCAAAAGGGTTGGTAGGGAACATATCAATAATTACGCGAGCTAAAGTAGGCGCTTCTTTGGCATCATAACTTGCTTGAGAGGGTAACCCAATGCCTTCACCCGGGTTAAATAGTAGCGCTAAAGTAATCGCGACTGTAATTGCTATTGCCGTTGTAACTAAGTATAAACCAATTGATTTACCGCCTAAACGGCCTAATTTCTTCGGATCGCTTAAACTGCAGGTACCACATACCAGTGATACAAATACTAAAGGCACAACCAGCATTTTCAAACTGGCTATAAATATTTGCCCACCTACATGGAAAAGGCCATCAACAAAAAAGGCTTTAATTGGCAAAGAGAATAACCCAAGAGGAATTAGGTAATCGTCTTCACCAGCTAATATAGCCTGAAATATAAAGCCTACTGCAACACCAAGCACCATACCAATCATGATGCGAGTAGTTAAACTCATTGAACGGATTTTAGACATATTTCCAATCTATTTTTTATAAATTTGGCATAGACTAACAGCATGTAATTTTTTTTACAGAAAAAACGTCAACTTTTTAAAAATTTTTATCAAAAAAAGGAGTAAAAAACTGAGATTTTAGACTAAGTTATAGGTTAATATTAAGTGAATAACGCAAAGTTAATAATAACACTAGGGAGAAGTTTATGCCTTCAATAAGGGTGCTCTGCATCATAATGCTCAGTTTTTTAGTAACAGCCTGTGGTGGCGGTGGCTCATTGGAGAAAGAGGGCAGCATAGGGGGTGGGGATGGAACAACACCTGATACACCTACATACACCTTAACAATTAATGGTTACTCACAACTTGATGGAACACAGTCTAATAAAGTTACGGCAGAGTCTCCTTTGGATATAAAAGCCACGCTAAAAAAAGACGACGTTATTGTCACAGGCAAGCGTATTACTTTTTCACTGATTGACGAGGTAGGGGTACTGAACCCTAGTTCTGGCTCTGCTTTAACTGATAGTAATGGAGTCGCTAAAATTAATCTTACAGCAGGTACAGTTCAAGGTGCTGGGGAGGTAGTCGCTACCTATTCCGTTGATGGAATTACTTACTCAAAAAGCTTTGCATTTGAATCTACTGGGGATGCAGATAGAGATGACACTAGCTCGTTTACATTATCGCTTGAAGGATATTCCAGAGCTAGTGGTAGTAAATCAAATACGGTGACAGCAGATGCGCCATTAGACTTAAAAGCAACGCTCACTAAAGAGGGCGCTCTTGTTACTGGTGAGCGTGTTATCTTTACATTGGCAGATGATATAGGTAGGCTAAAACCAGATTCAGGTTCAGCAATAACAGACGATACAGGTGTTGCTAATATAGAACTGACAGCTGGTGATACGGAGGGTGCTGGTGAAGTTACAGCTAGTTATACAATTAACGGATTAACTTACACTGATACATTTTCTTTTCAATCAAGTGGTGACCAAGTCGCTTTCACATTAAATATCCAAGGCTTTTCAACTCAGACCGGTGATCAATCAAATACAGTAACAAGTACAGAACCACTCAGTCTAAAAGCGACTGTGTTTGATGATACTGGTGGACCTGTTGTTAATAAAAGCGTTAATTTTATACTTGATGGCGATATTGGCGCCTTAAACCCGGAATCTGGTAGTGTTTTAACAGATAACTCAGGGATAGCAGAAATTGAGCTAACTGCAGGTAATATAGCTGGCGCATCAAAGGTCGTGGCTACCTACAGTAATCAAGGCCAAACATATTCATCAGCACCATTTGATTTTGAAACTGTCATTATTGAAAAAGCACAGTTAAGCGTTAATTTAATTGCTTCAGATGGCACAGAAACAAGAACGGTTGATTATGAAAACCCAGCAGTAGCACAAGCGACGCTATTGGTCGATGGACAGCCAAGTGCTTATCAGCTAATCCAATTTAATTTGTCGGGTTTTGGCAAAATAAATCCATCAAATGGAACGGCTATGACCGATGCCGCAGGTATTGCAAAGGTAGACTTGCTGACAGGCACAGAGCAAGGTGCTGGTACTATTTCGGCAACTTATAAGCTAGATGAAACATCTGTTTTTGATTCAAACCAATTCACTTACACTTCTAAAGGTGATGCTCCTCCCCCCGGCACCTCAAATGATTTTATGATAGATTTAAGCTTAATTTCATCGACGAGTTTAACGCAAATCAGTGAAATTAGTGCTAACGATAGTGGCTTAGTACAAGCGACTATTTTAGATGTTGACGGTAACCCAGCTGCGGGTAAAGTTGTTTCATTTAGTTCAACGTTAGGTAGTTTGTTACCAAGTTCAGGCACTGCGTTAACAGACACTAATGGCGTTGCAACACTTAACTTAACATCAGGAACAATTGAAGGCGCAGGTATTGTAACTGCACAATTTGAAGCAGTAGAGAAAAAGCTAGGGTTTTATACCCGCGGTGATGCAATTGACCCCAATCAGAGCAGTGCTGATATAAGCTTTAGTATTTTACAAAACTGTCCGTCAGATTTTAAAACGATAAGAGACAAAAGTTTATGTGATACTACAGCCAGTATCTCTGGAGATTCAACAGGCATACTATATATAGAAGTAAATAAAAAAGACTCTACAGTTGCCTTACCGCAAACTTTAGTTACTGCAACTACTACAATTGGTGCTATTTCTCCCAATACTGGTACGGCCATTACAGATGAAAATGGCATCGCTTTACTGGATATAATTCCTGGGCGTGACGTAGGAGCAGGTGAAATTACCGTATCGGTTTTAAATAGTAGTTTAACGAAAGCATTTCAAATCGCCGCAGTTGATATTGATATTGCGATATCGAGTACGGTCGCAGCTAACCAATCACTTGCAGCAGGTTCTACGGCACTGGTATCAATTGAAATTACAAAAGACGGTAATTTGTATACGGCACCTCTAAATGTTGAGTTTTCATCAGGATGTGTTGCATCAGGCTTAGCTGTGATGGATGAAACAGTTACTAGTATCGGTGGTTTTGCCCGCTCAACTTATCGACCACTAACTTGTGAAGGTGGCGATATTATCACGGCTAGCGTAATTACCGGTGGCGATACGGTTTCTGCCAGCACGACGATTAATGTTAATCCAGCAAATGTTGGTTTCATTCAATTTGTTGAGGTTACTGATCCAGTAATAGCACTTAAGGGAACTGGTGGTGCTAATCGACGTGAAATATCAGAAGTGATATTTAAACTTGTTGATGCCAATGGCAATGATTTGGCATCAAGAACAGTCAACTTTGCATTATCAACTGCTGTGGGTGGCATAACATTAGGCACTGATTCAGCGATAACTAATGCAGAGGGTGAAATTAGAACTACAGTGCAATCGGGTGTGGTGGCAACACCTGTGCGTGTAATTGCCTCTATAGAAGAGACGGTTAATGGTGATACGATAACGGTATCTGCGCCTTCAGATGTATTAGTAATTAGTACTGGAATTGCAGATCAAAATAGCTTTTCCTTATCACGCTCTATTTTCAACGTTCACGGCTTGAATGTTGATGGTAATGAAGTGATGGTTAATGCAAGGTTAGCCGATCATTTCAATAACCCGGTGCCTGATGGCACTGCTGTCAGCTTTATAACAGAAGGTGGCGTTATTGAACCTAGCTGTACGACAATAAATGGTACTTGCTCTGTTACTTGGCGCAGTAGTAACCCCCGTCCATTTACAGACTCTATGTATGAAAATACTATTTTTGAAAAATGTGACAGTGGTTTGCCTTGCCCATTAGGTATTGTTAAAGGAACTACACTCGATAATTTAGAGATAGATCGACCTTTAGGGGGCAGGGCAACAGTTCTTGCCTATGCAATAGGTGAAGAAACCTTTTCTGATCTAAACGGTAATGGTTATTATGATAGCCAAGATTTTTTTAGTGAGCTATTTGATATTCCTGAAGCATTTATAGATCACAACGAAGATGGCACTTATGGAGGAAAAGACTGTAATGCTCCTGCTGAAGCGTGTTCAGGAAATAATTCAGAAGGAGATGAATTTGAAAAATTTATCGACTTTGATAATAATGGCGACTGGACAATAGGCAATAGTATGTACAATGGTCTTCTTTGTAGACCAGAAGATGTTGCAATTAACTTGTGTAGTCGTGACTTGGTCAATGTTTTTCAAAACCAAGAAATTGTTATGTCGGGTGATGCTGCGTTTTTCAGGGTGGTTACTTTTGCCGACGACTGTTCTGCAATACCGGGGGTTACTGCAGCTGAAGTGCGTGTAAATAGTGATTCGGCAAGCCCTGTTGTGCGCAGAGTGCTTGATGATCCAACTAGCGCTAAAATGTGTCAAATATCACAAATTGATTTAACGGAAGCAACTGGTGTTACAAGTGTTGCAGCAACTGTTTATATTGCTGATATGTTTAATAATCCATTACCAGTAGAAACCGCGGTTAAAATAAGTTCAGATCAAGGCAAGTTAACGGGAACAACTGAATACATTTTCCCAAACACAACAACTATCAGGCCGATTAACTTTTCATTTGGTATTTTAAGAGTGCCCGTCGATGATAAAAATGATGTAGTTAGCGGTAATGTGACAATTACTTCAACGGCAACTTCAGGGCTAGTTTCTTCAGCATCGATTGCTGTTTTACACGACGCTAAATTATAATTAGATAATGATTAAGTAAAAATGCCAACCAATAAGGTTGGCATTTTTGTTTCTATTCTATATATTCCACATCAATTATCCAAAAAACACCAGTTTGTTTAAATTTGCAACAAAAATTGTTTGTTTATTCAGTAAATACTGAAAAGTTTGTATTAAAAGCTTGTAAGAACTAGTGTTTGTAGATATACCTATAAATATTCGCGCCGCATGAGTCGGCTAAACACATTTAAAGAACTAGGTTAGAAATAGGCAACTATGGGCAAATCGCTAGTAATTGTAGAGTCACCTGCTAAGGCTAAAACAATTAATAAATACTTAGGTAATGATTTTATCGTTAAGTCCAGTATTGGGCATGTACGAGATCTACCTACATCGGGTTCTGGCAAAACTAAAGTACCGGCAAGCAAAACGCCTGCTGAGGTGCGTAAAATGCCACCTGATGAGAAAGCAGCGTATAAACAGCAACGTGATTACACTAACTTAGTCGCGCGTATGGGAATCGATCCTGAAAAAGGATGGGAGCCACATTACGAAATTTTGCCGGGTAAAGAAAAGGTTGTTCAAGAATTACAAAAGCTTGCCCAAAATGCTGATAAAATCTATCTCGCAACGGATTTGGATAGAGAAGGGGAAGCTATTGCTTGGCACCTTCAAGAAATTATTGGTGGCGAGCCAGAAAAATATAAGCGTGTTGTTTTTAACGAAATCACTAAAAATGCAATACAACAAGCATTCGAAACCCCAGGTGAGTTAAACACCGACATGGTTTATGCACAGCAGACCCGTCGCTTCTTAGACCGTGTTGTTGGCTTTATGGTATCGCCCCTATTATGGGCTAAAGTAGCGCGTGGTTTATCAGCGGGTCGAGTGCAATCTGTTGCAGTGCGTTTATTAGTTGAACGCGAACGTGAAATTAAAGCATTTATTCCTGAAGAATTTTGGGACATTCATGCCGATGTTAAAAATAGCGAGTCTGACCTACGGTTAGAAGTCACTAAACAAGCAGACAAGCCATTTAAGCCAGTAAATGAAGCTCAGGCTAGTGCAGCAGTTAAAAGCCTTGAGAATGCCGAATATAAAGTTGTCAGCGTTGAAGAGAAACCAAGTAAGAGCCGTCCAAGTGCGCCATTTATTACTTCAACAATGCAACAAGCAGCAAGTACCCGATTAGGTTATGGCGTTAAAAAGACCATGATGCTTGCCCAGCGTTTATACGAGGGGGGTTATATTACTTATATGCGTACCGATTCAACTAACTTATCGAAAGATGCGGTTGAAATGTGTCGCGAATACGTAACCAATGAGTTTGGTGCCAAGTACTTACCTACTGATCCGATTAACTATAGCTCTAAAGGTAATGCACAAGAGGCGCACGAGGCGATTCGTCCTTCTAGTGTATCGGTGCTTTCAGGGCATGTTGAAGGTGTTGATGCTGATGCGAAAAAGCTTTATGAGCTTATTTGGCGTCAGTTTGTGGCCTGTCAAATGGTGCCTGCTGAGTACGATTTAACCACCTTAACGGTCGCTGCCAACGATTTCACCTTGAAAGCAAAAGGCCGTGTTTTACGTTTTGACGGTTGGACTAAAGTGCAACCGGCAGTACGTAAAAAGAATGAAGAAGATCAATCGCTGCCTGCTGTTAAACAAGGCGAGGTGCTCACGTTAGTTGAGCTTGATCCTAAGCAGCACTTTACAAAGCCACCGGCTCGTTTTAGTGAAGCAAGCTTAGTTAAAGAGCTTGAGAAACGTGGGATTGGTCGTCCTTCCACGTATGCTTCTATTATATCAACGATACAAGATCGTGGTTATGTACGAGTAGAAAATCGTCGCTTTTTCGCTGAAAAAATGGGGGAGATTGTCACCGATCGCCTTGTTGAAAACTTTACCGATTTAATGGACTTCGATTTTACCGCTAAAATGGAAGGCCGTTTAGATGATATCGCCGAAGGTGAGCGTGTTTGGACGCAAGTTCTCGATAAGTTTTACGCTGATTTTTCAACCCAGTTAAACATTGCCAAAGGTGAACCCGATGAAGGCGGTATGCGTCTTAATCAAATGGTAGAAACTGACATTGACTGCCCAACGTGTGGCAGAAAAATGGGTATTCGTACTGCTTCAACGGGCGTATTCTTAGGATGTACTGGTTATAACCTGCCACCTAAAGAGCGCTGTACTACCACTATGAACTTAGTGTCGGGTGATGAAGCGGTTGCAGCTGATGTTGAAGACGTTGAAACAGAAACATTAATGCAAATGAAGCGTTGTCCAATTTGTGAAACAGCGATGGATTCATACCTTATCGATGAAACCCGTAAACTACACGTGTGTGGTAATAACCCAGCGTGTCATGGGCATGTGGTTGAAGAGGGTACGTTTAAAATTAAAGGTTACGACGGCCCTATTATTGAATGTGATAAATGTGGCGCTGATATGGAATTAAAATCAGGTCGATTTGGTAAGTATTTTGGCTGTAACAATGACGAGTGTAAAAATACCCGTAAGTTATTAAAAAATGGCGAAGCTGCGCCACCAAAAGAAGATCCCGTTCATATTCCTGAATTAGAATGTGAAAAGTCTGAAGCCTATTTTGTATTACGTGACGGTGCTGCAGGTATTTTCTTAGCAGCAAATACGTTCCCTAAATCACGAGAAACACGCGCCCCCAAAGTAGAAGAGTTACAGCGTTTTAGAGATCGTATTTCGCCTAAGTTTTACTACCTAGCTGATGCACCAGCTAAAGATCCTGATGGTAATCTTGCTGTTGTGCGTTACAGTCGTAAGAATAAATCACAGTATGTAATGACTGAGGTTGATGGCAAAGCAACTGGTTGGACGGCACACTACGAAGGTGGTAAATGGGTAGAAGAGGCTAAGAAAAAAGCCGCGCCTAAAAAGAAAGCTGCCGCTAAAAAAGCGCCTGCTAAAAGTAAAGCGAAAGCAAAAGTAAAAAAAGACGATAAATAATTAATTAATTATTCACCGCTTTAAGTAATAAAAAACCGGAACGCACAGCCTGTGACAGTTCCGGTTTTTTTGTCAAATCAAACCTATCGCAATGGCATTTCTAATCTGATTTTTTACTTTACAGGATTAAAAAATGTAACCAATTTAGGTTCAATTCACTCAATTATTCATTAAATCTTAACAGCAGTGACTTTGTTATAGCCTTCAGATGTTAGTTCATCATTCACACACTTTAAAACATAGTTATAAAGCTCTTCATTGCTTACGTCGTCTTCTTTAGCCCAACTAACACACATTTCTGTGAATTCTTGAATCGTCTCAGCTGAAGCGTCTGTAGCATCGTTTGCCACTGCATTAGCAGCAGATAAAACGAAAAATGGTGCAACGATTAACGCGAGTAATGCTTTATTCATTTTCTTATTCCTAAAAATGGAGTAACAATCGAGTTATGTATTCATACAATGCCTACATAAAACAAGTGTAACCAAGCCAGAACATCTCTGTTGGTATATTGATTTTTAATCGAATATAAAATAAAGGGAAACGAAATATTTTTATCGTCAAGATGAGCGTATCGCGTAAAAGTGTTTAACCTTAACTAATTGTGTTACAGCTAAATTTAGGCTAATGTCGCGTTTTAATTTTTAGGTGTTCTTATGTCAGAGCCACATACAAATAATATAAATAAAAAAATACAACCTGTTCATAAAGTAGAGCATGCTCTTGAGTCGTTTATATTCAAAGGACGCTGGTTATTAGCCCCATTTTTTGTCGGTTTACTATTTGCTGTGGTTTTATTACTAATAAAATTTTTTAAACAGCTGTATTTGATGGGGATCGCAACGTTTACTGCCAGTAATCAAGAGTTGTTGGTGGGTATATTAACTTTGGTTGATACCGCTTTGTTAGCTGGACTTTTATTAATTATTATATTCAGTGGCTACGAAAACTTTGTCTCTAAGCTTAATATCGAAAATCATGAGGACCGTCCCGTATGGATGGGAAAAGTAGGGTTTTCTGGTTTAAAAATGAAACTGATTAGTGCAATAGTCGCCATTTCAGCCGTTGAGCTACTAAAGGTGTTTATAAGCTCTGCATCTCATTCAAATGATGAATTACTCTGGAAAGTGCTGATACACGTGACCTTTGTTGTGTCGGGTGTACTGTTTGCATTTACTGATTACTTAAATAGTAAAACAATTAGCCATTAAAAAATGCTAAAAAAACCCGAGCAGTGCTCGGGTTTTTTATAATAATGTAAATATTAACTGCAGTGGGCGTAATAACAACCAAATGGCTCAACTGTCAGTGTTTCATTATCAAGCTTTGCGTTGTGATGATAAAGGTCGTTATGTTCATTTTCAACACTTGCATTAATAGTAAGTTTTGCTTGTGAAGCACTCAAATTGAATACACACAACATTTTTTCATCGTTTAGAGTACGGTAAAACGCTAAGATTGGCTCTTCGGTTTGTAAAAACTCAATATCACCTTCAAGTAATACCGGCTGGTTTTTACGCCATGCCATAAATTCACGGTACGCATTTAATATTGAGTTTGAATCATTCTCTTGTTCAGCAACTGCTTGCAGCCTATGTTGTTGATCAACAGGTAACCACGGTTTTACTTCACTAAAGCCCGCATTGTGAGCATTGGCATGTGAGCTATCAAGGTTTTCCCAAGGCATTGGGGTACGACAACCATCACGGCCTTTAAAGTTTGGCCAAAACGTAATGCCGTATGGGTCTTGTAAATCTTCAAACGCAACGCTTGCTTCACCGAGCCCGAGTTCTTCACCTTGATACATACACACGCTACCACGTAACGAGGCCAATAGGGCGGTTAACATCTTACATTGCGCAGGGTTTACTTCACCCGTTTCGCTCCAACGGCTTGCAACGCGCTCTACGTCATGGTTACTAAATGCCCAGCAAGGCCAGCCTTCAGTCATACGTTGTTCAAGTGTAGTAACGGTGTTTCTTATATATTCACTCGAGTAGTCATCAGTTAGTAGCTCAAAGCTGTAACCCATGTGCAATTTATCGCCGCCTTGGGTGTATTCTGCCATGGTGGCTAATGAATCTTCAGATGAAATTTCACCCAGTGACACGGTTCCTGGGTATTTATTGAGTAAGGTGCGAATGTCACGCATAAACTCAATGTTTTCTGGCTGTGTGTTGTTGTAGTAGTGATACTGAAAAGCATACGGATTGTCTTCACTAAAACCACGGCCCTGACGCTTTTCTTTTGGTTTTGCAGGATTATCACGAAGCTGTGCGTCATGGTAACAAAAGTTAATTGCATCTAACCTAAAACCATCAACGCCTTTTTTAAGCCAAAACTCAACATTATCTAATACAGCTTGGCGAACATCAGGGTTATGAAAGTTAAGATCAGGCTGTTCCGTGAAAAAGTTATGTAAGTAGTATTGTCCACGACGCGGCTCCCATTGCCATGCACCGCCACCAAAAATAGACAACCAGTTGTTTGGTGCTGTTCCGTCTTCTTTAGCATCGGCCCATACATACCAATCAGCTTTATCGTTGGTTAAATCTTCACGGCTATCAATAAACCATTGGTGTTGATCTGAGGTGTGACTAAGCACTTGGTCTATAATAATTTTAATATCGCGTTGATGTGCTTGCGCAATGAGCTCATCAAAATCATCTAAGTTACCAAAAAGGGGGTCGATATCGCGATAGTCGCTTATATCATAACCAAAATCTCTCATAGGTGATTTAAAGAAAGGTGAGATCCAGATAGCATCCACCCCTAAACTTTTAATGTAATCAATGCGATTAATTATCCCTTTTAAGTCACCAATGCCATCGTTGTTGCTATCTTGAAAGCTACGCGGATAAACCTGATAAATAACCGCACCTTTATACCATTGCTTTTGGGCCATGCCTTTCTCCGTTTTCACATTGTCTTTGTGTTGTTCTTTTTTAGAGGTGTTAATCCTCGTTTATTTGAAAAAGCATACTTGAAGCCCGTCATACTGTAAAAAGTCTGCATACGTATGCACCGTTTTAAGGCAATTAAAAGAGGTTAAATCAATCGCTTATTTCATCGATTTTAACGCCGGTTTATTGAATATCTCTTTACCAATTTGGTTTGTTAAATTGTTAATTTATTGTTTGCGTTATTTAGGTGCTTAAAAATAAGGGGGTGCACTAAATTGGTGATTATTAATATTGGTCTTACCAATTGTACTTAAATAAATGTTCTCCATAATAATAAATTAGAAAATAAAATAGCGTCGTGTCACTTTATTTATGTTTAATGACGAGCTTATTTTATCAAAAAATAAATAATGACTATCATTAAAGCTATAAATGCTAATTGCACTAAAATAACTCATAATAAAACAGTCACTTATGAATCGAGGTGTAAATTTAATGTTAACTTTATACGTGTTGCGTTACTTTGAATACGTATGCATAAAGTTGTTAATAAAATAATACGAGCGTTAGTATTCATCCTGACAACAAAATAAGCTCGCAAGCTTAACTATCACTTAAGCAAGTAAGCGGGTATCACATTATGGGTAACGGGAAAACATTATGGCTATGTTCAAACCAAGTATATTAACGCTAGCATTAACTGCTGCCGGACTATCAAGCTTTGCCACCACTGCGGCACAAGAAGAAACAATAAAAAATGATGATGTAGAAATTATTGAAGTAAAAGGTTTTCGCGGTAGTGTTGTTGAATCAATTAATACTAAGCGTTTTTCAACACAGGTGGTTGAGTCTATCTCTGCAGAAGACATTGGTAAACTTCCAGATACATCTATTGCTGAATCAATCGCGCGTTTACCAGGTTTAACAGCGCAACGTCTTGATGGTCGTGCTAGTCGTGTAAGTGTTCGTGGTTTTAGTGAAAACGAAAGTGCAACCACCTTCAATGGCCGTGAGCAAGTATCGATTGGTGACAACCGTGGTGTTGAGTTTGACCTTTACCCATCAGAAATAATGAGCGGTGTTACTGTATATAAAACGCCAAGTGCTAGCATTGAAGCTGAAGGCATTGCCGGTGTTATCGACATGCAAACGGTAAAACCTTTAAGTAAAGGCGAGCGCGTGATCATGTTTAATGGTCAGTTAGAGCAGTCAGGTTTTGATAAGCTAAACCCAGATGGTGATGACAAAGGCTTTCGTGGCACGGTTTCATACATTGATCAGTTTGCAGATGACACTATAGGTGTTGCATTTGCTTACAATACTATGAGCTCACCTAACCAAGAAAAACGCTGGAATTCTTGGGGATACCCTGAATTCGACGTTGATGGACAGAATTATTCAATCTTAGGCGGCGCTAAACCTTTTGTACGTTCATCAACACTTGAACGTGATTCAGCGATGCTAGTAGTTGAAGCTGCACCAAATGACCGTTTAAACATGACATTTGATGCGTTGTATGTTGATTTTACAGATGAAAAAATCCTACGTGGTATTGAAATTCCATTTTTTCCTGATTGGGGTGGGCAAGGCAATATTGATCCAAATAGCCTAGCTATAGATGAAGAATCTGGGTTTATTACCAGTGCAACAACGCAAGGTCAACGCGTTGTAGTTCGTAATGATGTTGAAGAACGTGATGCTGAATTAACGCAATTTGGTTTTAATACTAAATATGACATTGACGATTCGTGGTCGGTAGAGTTTGATGCGAGCTTATCTGAAGTTGAGCGTAAGGACTGGAGCTTACAAAGTTATTCTGGCACAGGCCGCGGTCAAGCGAATGGTGTTGCTGACAACATTGGCTATTCACTTAATGGCGGCAATACCGGTGCACAATTTAGTCACGAGTTAGATTATAGTGATTATGCTTTAATTCAGTTAGGTAGCCCTTTGTCATGGGGAACCAGCTCAGCGCTTAATGATCAATACGGTTTGTCAGGCACACCTTATCAAGATACAGCCCAAGATGGCTTTATTAATGCCCCTGAGGTTAATGATGAACTGCATACTTTAAAACTAGCAGCAAGCAAGCTATTAGAAAACGATTACTTAAGCAAAGTTAGTTTTGGTATGTCATATCGCGACCGCGAGAAGAGCAAAAAGTCTGAGGGGTACTACTTAACATTAAGTGACTTCTCATTAGATAACCCAGGTATGCTTGTCGTTCCAGAGCAATACCGTCTCGGAACTGCTAGTTTAGATTTTATCGGTATGGGGGATATGATTGCCTATGATACCCGTGCACTAGTTGACGATGGATATTATAGCTCAATCCAAGAAAGTTTAACGGATATAAAACACACGACGCAATCATACACAGTGCAAGAAAAAGTCACGGCGTTTTTTGTACAAGCTGATATTAATGCTGAAGTAGGTGAACTACCACTAACAGGTAACTTTGGTGTTCGCTATGTTAGAACTGAGCAATCTTCGCAAGGTTTTGCGGCTGTGCCGAATGACGTGACTGGTCTAGTTGAAGCCGTTCCTAACAATGTGTCACACGATTATAGCCATGTTTTACCTAGTCTTAATTTATCTTTAGCGCTAGATGAAAATCAAACTGTGCGTTTTGGTGCCGCTAAAACTATCTCACGAGCCCGCCTAGATGAAATGAATGCTTCTGTTAATGCGAGCTATAATTCAGAGCGTCCTGATGAGAATGGCAACTATTGGTCAGTATCGGGTGGTAACCCTACACTTGAACCAAAAGAAGCAACGGGTTTTGATTTGACTTATGAAAACTACTTTAGTGCAGAAGGCTACTTCTCAGCAGCTGTATTTTATAAAGACTTAAGTCAATGGATATTTGATGGCGTATACGAAGTTGATATGTCAGGGGTTGCTGACCCTTCAACGGGTGAGATACCAGAGAATAGTAGTGGTACTGCATCAGGTAAAGTGAATGGCGGTGGTGGAGACCTTTGGGGTTATGAATTGTCTCTTGCTCTACCGTTTAACGTCTTTAGTGATTCATTAGAAGGTTTTGGTTTAATTGCCAGCCATACAGGAATTGAACAAGATATTGAAGATCAAAACGGCAACGAATATGAGCTACCTGGTCTATCAGACAAAATAGAAAGTTTAACTTTTTATTATGAAAACTATGGCTTCCAAGCACGTACTAGCATGCGTAAACGCAGCGACTTTAAAGGTGATATTTACAACGCAGGTTATGAAACACAGCAAGTAAACATCTTAGGTGAAACAATTTGGGACGTACAAGTTGGTTACGATTTTGGCGAAGCAGGTGTTGAGAGCTTAGATGGCTTAAATGTGACATTCCAAGTACAAAATATCACTGAAGAACCATTTACAACACTAAGTGGTGATAATGCCTTACAAGTGCGGGATTACCAAGATTATGGGCGTAACTTTATTCTTGGATTTAGCTACAAGCTTTAACTGAAATTTAGTTAAGATATTAGCCCTTGTAATTAGTTTTACAAGGGCTTTTTTATAGTGACTTTACCTAATAAATTATTTTAGCGGCTTTAATACACAGCAAAAAGTGGACAAACATATGAAACCAATAAAACACGTCGTCATTGCAGGCGGTGGTACAGCTGGATGGATAGCCGCTGCACTGTTAAATAAAGTATTAGGTAAAGTAATTAATATTACCCTAATAGAATCAACTCACATTGGCACAGTGGGCGTAGGGGAAGCCACTATTCCCCCTATAATGCAGCTAAATAATGCATTGGGTATCAATGAACAACACTTTATAAATGCCACTAACGCGACGATTAAGCTTGGTATTGAGTTTGAAAACTGGAAAAGATCAGCACACAGTTATATGCATGCGTTTGGCACTTTGGGTAAAAACTTTCCTTTTTGTGACTTTTATAATTTTTGGCTTAAAGGCCAAACGCAAGGGTGCAAAGATGATTTTTGGGATTTTTCATTAAATTATCAGGCTGCGAAAAACAATAAATTTGCTCCACTGAATACCATTTCTAACACGTCGTTGCCAGGATTAAGCTACGCGTATCATTTTGACGCCAGTTTGTATGCTGAGTTTTTAAAGCACTTAGCCACAGAGCGGGGGGTAAAACATCTAGATGCTAAAATTAATGAGGTCATGCAGTGCCCAACCAGTGGCAATATTCAGAGCCTAACCCTTGATGATGGCAGCAGTATCAGTGGCGATTTATTTTTAGATTGTACGGGCTTGCGTGCCTTATTGATTGAGCAAACACTCAATACTGGGTTTGTAGATTGGTCGCACTACTTACCCTGCGATAGCGCCATTGCAGTACAAACAGCATCAAATGGTGAATTAAAACCTTATACACGTTCAATTGCGCACAGTGCCGGTTGGCAGTGGCAAATTCCATTACAGCACAGAATGGGGAATGGCTTAGTATATTGTAGCCGCCATATATCTGATGACGATGCAAAACAATTATTACTCAATAATCTTCCTGCAGAGCCTATTACTGAACCCCGATTAATTAAGTTTAAAACAGGTCGTCGTTTAAAACAGTGGCATAAAAACGTCGTCGCCATTGGCTTATCGAGTGGGTTTTTAGAGCCACTTGAATCAACCAGTATTCATCTAATACAAAGTGCTGTGACGCGTTTAATTAAGTTATTTCCTCACCATGGGGTTAGTGATGCGTTAGTAACAGAATTTAATAAGCAAAGCATCACCGAAATCGAGCATATTCGTGACTTCATTATTTTGCACTATAAGCTAACTGAGCGGAAAGATACTCCATTTTGGCGTCAATGTAAGCAAATGGAAATTCCGCAATCGTTAGCGCATAAAATGGATTTATTTAAACAAACGGGCAAAGTAGTGCGCGAAAACGACGAGTTATTTGCCGAAGTGGCGTGGCAACAAGTCATGATAGGTCAAGGCCTATTACCCGATGATTACGGTGCGCTAGCAGATTCATTAACCAATGAGCAATTAGCCGAGTTATTTAGTAATTTAAAAACATTAATAAATTCAACGGTAGAGCAACTGCCAAGTCACACCGTATTTTTAAGTAGTTTAAAACCAAAGTAAGCCCCCAAAAATTTTCATGCGGGCAGTTTAATTTTTGGGTTAACAGGTGCTGAATGTAGCTGTGAATACGTATGCAGCAACTGTAACCAAACTACAGTTAGCTTTAGTATAAACCAATGACAACACTGAAATAAAAATGACACACACAATGAAAAAAAGATTTTACATACCCTTGCTGCTATCAAGCACATTAGTTGTGCAAGGCTGCAGTGATGATAATGAAAGCACGCAAGCAAAAACGATTGTAAATAAGACAGAGCCTGTAAAGCCAGTTGTTTATCAAGTGTTTACCCGTTTATTTGGTAATACTCAAACCGCAAACATTCCATGGGGTACTAAAGAGCAAAATGGCGTGGGTAAGTTTGTTGACTTTAACGACGCAGCGCTTAAAGGCATTAAAGAATTAGGAACGACCCATGTGTGGTATACCGGCGTTTTACATCATGCCTTAGTGGGTGATTACACCGAATATGGTATTAGTCAGGATGATCCAGATGTGGTTAAAGGGCGTGCAGGCTCGCCCTATGCAATTAAAGATTATTACGATGTAAATCCTGATTTGGCGGTAAATGTAACGAACAGGCTCGAAGAGTTTAGCGCGCTTATTGAACGTACCCACGATCATGATATGAAAGTGATAATAGACATTGTGCCCAATCACGTTGCACGTGATTACCACTCAACGGCTAAGCCTAATGGCGTTAAAGACTTTGGTGAAAAAGACGATACCAGCAAAGACTATGATGTTAATAATAACTTTTATTATGTACCCGGTGAGTCATTTCAAGTGCCTTCGAGCGATAGTTATCAAGTGCTTGGCGGAAATTCTCATCCCTTAGCTGATGGCAAATTTAATGAAACACCGGCTAAATGGACAGGAAACGGTGCACGCTCTCCACAGCCTGATATAAACGACTGGTACGAAACAGTAAAAGTAAACTACGGCGTTAAACCCGATGGTAGCCTAGATTTTCCAACTTTACCTAAGGCGCTAGAAAACCAAGATTACCGTGCACATTATGCCTTTTGGCAAGATAAAGAACTGCCAAATAGTTGGTATAAATTTAGAAATATTGCGCTTTATTGGTTAGATAAAGGCGTGGATGGCTTTCGCTATGATATGGCTGAAATGGTGCCGGTTGAATTTTGGAGCTTTTTAAATTCATCGATAAAAATGCATAAACCCGATGCATTTTTACTTGCCGAAGTGTACAACCCATTGATGTACCGAACTTACATTCACCAAGGTAAAATGGATTACTTGTATGACAAAGTAGGCTTTTACGACACCTTAAAAGCCATAATGCAAGGCAAGCAAGCCGCAAGTAGTATTTTTAATGCTCAGCAAAAAGTGGCTGACATAGAGCAACATATGCTGCACTTTTTAGAAAACCATGACGAACAACGTATCGCAAGTCCTGATTTTGCCGGCGATGCCGCATGGGGCAAGCCGGCAATGGTGGTCTCTCACTTAATCAGTCGCTCGCCAAGCTTGCTTTATTTTGGTCAAGATGTCGGTGAAGATGGCTCAGAAAACGCGGGGTTTGGTAGCCCGACTCGCACCAGTATTTTTGACTATATTGGTGTTCCTGCTCACCAAGCGTGGATGAACAACGGTAAATTTGATGGCGGTCAGTTAACAACTGAACAAGCGCAATTACGCCAATATTATATTTCAATTATGGCACTTAACGATTTACCAGCGATTGTTGCCGGCGATATGGCGCAGCTGATGATCACGGGGAGTGACAGCGTGGTTGGTTTTGTGCGTACCTTAGGCCAACAATCATTATGGGTGCTGAGTAACTTTAGTCAAAAAACGCAAACGGTTACCGTTACACTTAGCCCGCACCAAGCTTTAACTCTCAAACCTAATTCAACGTTAAATGACCTGTTAGAGGCGCATAACGGTATTTTGGTTAATCACGATCAACAAAACGCCACCTTTACACTGACCCTTGATGCATTTAGTAGTGCGGTTTTAATTAATAAGGCTGAAAAATGAATAACAATAAAAACAAACCAGATTTAAGTTTTTGGCAAATATGGAACATGTGCTTTGGCTTTTTAGGCATTCAATTTGGCTTTGCACTGCAAAACGGTAATGTAAGCCGAATATTTCAAACCCTTGGAGCGAATGTAGATGACATTCCTATTTTGTGGGTGGCAGCACCACTTACCGGTTTAATTGTACAGCCAATTATTGGTTACTGGAGCGATAAAACCTGGGGCAAATTAGGCCGCCGTCGTCCGTTTTTTTTATACGGCGCTATTTTAACCACATTATCGTTATTTATTATGCCAAACTCACCAACACTTTGGATTGCAGCGGGCATGTTATGGATCATGGATGCATCGATTAACGTCACCATGGAACCATTTCGCGCCCTTGTAGGCGATAACCTACCAAACAAACAGCGTGCTACGGGCTATGCAATGCAAAGCTTTTTTATAGGCGTAGGCGCCGTGGTTGCTTCTGCACTCCCTTGGATGATGACAAACTGGTTTGATATTGCCAACACCGCCGCTGCAGGGCAAATTCCTGATTCAGTAAAGTACTCATTTTACTTTGGTGCAGTTGTATTGCTGGTCGCAGTGGGCTGGACAATTATAACCACCAAAGAATATTCACCTGAAGAATTGGCCGCATTTAATCAACAAGAGCAAGCTGAAGTTGAACAGGCGGTTTGTGCACAAATTAACTTTAGTAAAGGCGGCAGTGTATTTACCGTGTTAGGGCTTGCCGTACTTGGTTTAGTCACGGGATTAAACCTAGAAAAAGAGCTGTACCTTTTAGCAGCTGGCTTAGTGAGTTTTGGCGTTATTCAATTTATTGCAGCCGCACTACAGGCAAAAAACCACACCAGCGGTGGCTTTTACCAAGTCGTTAACGATGTATTTACCATGCCAGAGGCGATGAAACAACTTGCTTGGGTACAGTTTTTTAGCTGGTTTGCATTATTTGCCATGTGGATTTACACCACCTCAGCGGTGACCAGTTTTCATTATGGTAGCAGCGACACAAGTTCAGCGGCGTATAACAATGGTGCAGACTGGGTGGGTATATTATTTGCGGCTTACAACGGTTTTGCTGCATTGGCGGCTTTATGTATCCCGATCATCGTTAAGCGTGTTGGTTTAAAACTAGCGCATGCACTTAACCTTATTTTAGGTGCGTTAGGATTGGCGAGCTTTATGTTTATACAAGATCCGAGCTTACTTATTTGGCCAATGATAGGTATTGGTTTTGCGTGGGCGTCTATATTGTCGTTGCCTTACGCCATGTTAAGTACCTCAGTACCGAGTCATAAAATGGGTGTGTATATGGGAATATTTAACTTTTTTATTGTGATCCCACAATTATTAGCCGCCAGTGTCCTTGGCCTGATACTCCGTCACTTTTTCCAAAATCAACCTATTTACGCATTGATGCTAGGTGCTGTGTCTTTTGTACTTGCAGCGGTTGCCGTACTGCGTGTTAAACAGTCTTAATTTAAGGGGCTAAAATGAAAAAATATAATCTAATTACCGCGACAATATTGGCCGCAGGCCTTGTAGGTTGTGGCGTGCAAAATACGCAAACCAGTGCAGTAGCGCAAACATCAGTGAGTGCGCCAGGCGCACCAGGCGAAGCCCCATTTTGGGCATACGCAGGCAAAACTGGGATAGGCACGTCTTTTGAGCAATACCAAAATGGTCACTACAGTGACGAAGCACCTACAGGTAAAGTGTCAAAAGTATGGTTTTCGATTGCCAAAGGGATGATAACCGAAACCATGTACGGGCTTATTCATCAAGCGCAAATTAAAGACATGCAATTTGTTGTAGTCGGAAAAAATTTTACAGTCACTGAAGCTGACGATTTAGACGTTACAATTGATTACTTATACAAAGACGATAAAGGCCGCCCGTTATCATTAGCTTACAAAGTAGTAAGCAAAGATAAGCAAGGTCGCTTTAGCCTCGAAAAACATATATTTACCGATCCAGACGGTCAAACCTTATTTGTACGCAGTATTTTTAATACCCAGCTTGACGGTGTAAAAGCATATGTAACAGTTAACCCGTATATAAACAACAACGGCTTAGATGACTTTGCAAAAACCACCGAGCAAGGGTTGGTAGCGTGGCAGGGCGATAATTATTTGTCATTGCAAGGTGCAAAGCCATTTAAACAAACAAGTGTTGGTTTTACAGGTGTGAGTGATGGTTTAAGCCAGCTTAAAACAACTCAGCAGCTTACCCGTGTTTATAAAACTACCGGTGAACAATCGGGGAATGTTAGTTTACTTGCAGAGCTGGGTGCAATTGGTGAAAACAGCCAGTTCGATTTAAGCCTAAGTTTTGGCAATAGCGAACAAACCAGCTTTAAACAAGGCCAAGCTACGCTAGCCAAAGGTTACCAAGCTGTGCTTGATAATTACAACGGTAAAGGCGAAGCACTTGGTTGGCAAGACTACCTGCAAAGCCTTGCACCGCTAAATAACATGAGCGAACAAACCGCAGATAACGGCAAGTTACTTTATACCAGTGCTATGGTGTTAAAAGCCCAAGAAGACAAAACCCATGCCGGGGCACTTATTGCCTCTCTATCTAACCCATGGGGCGAAACCGTATCGGCTAAAACAGGTTCTACTGGTTATAAAGCGGTATGGGTGCGCGACTTTTATCAAGTTGCCATGGCGTTTATGGCCATGGGCGATAATGCAACAGCCAAAACCGCATTTGAATACCTTGAAAAAGTTCAAGTAAACAGCAAAACCCCGGGCAATAAAGGTGATACTGGGTGGTTTTTACAAAAAACACACGTAGATGGCGAACTTGAATGGGTAGGCGTACAGCTAGACCAAACCGCTATGCCTATTATGCTAGCGTGGAAGCTTCATCAAGCTGATGTATTAACAGATGCAGAGCTGAGCGATTGGTATAGCCGTATGTTAAAGCCCGCGGCAGACTTTTTAGTTGAGGGTGGTCGTGCAAACATTCTATGGAACGACACACAAATAACGCCGCCAGCCACTCAGCAAGAACGCTGGGAAGAGCAAGAAGGGTATTCGCCATCAACCACCGCTGCTGTTATTGCCGGTTTAATTACCGCCGCTGATATTGCAAAAATGGCAGGTGATGAGGTAAATGCTAAACGCTACCTTGCAACAGCAAAAAGTTACAACGCCGATATAGAAAGCATGATGTTTACCACCGCAGGTAATTTAGAATCAAACGCAACAGACGGCGAGTATTTTATACGTATTGGCCAAGACAAAGACGCCAATTCAAATACTAAAATTAACGCCAACAATGGCCGTGAAGGGTTTAATAAAAAGCAAATTCTCGATGGTGGGTTTTTAGAGCTCGTTCGCTATGGTGTACGTGATGCGCTAGCGCCTAGCATAGTAAAAACACTGCCAGAATATGATGACGAAACCCTAACAGATAACTTACAAGTTAAATACAGCTTTGAGTTTACTGATGGCAGCGGCACATTTGCAGGCTACCGCCGTTATGGTAACGACGGATACGGTGAAGACGAGGTAACGGGCGCTAATTATGCCGAAGGTGGAAAAAATAGCCCAGGTCAACGTGGGCGAGTTTGGCCATTTTTTACCGGTGAACGAGGCCATTATGAAATTGCCGCCGCGAATGCCAATAATACCTTAGATGCAACTAAACAGCAGGCTATTAAAAATAGCTATGTAAAAGGGCTAGAGCAATTTGCTAACGAAGGCATGATGCTACCAGAACAAGTATGGGATGGCGTGGGCGTAAATAAAGCAGGATACACGTTAGGCGAGGGTACAAACTCGGCCACACCATTGGCGTGGACGCATGCTGAATATGTTAAGCTAGTGCGCTCACTAAGCGACAAACAAGTATGGGATCATTATCCGGTGATAACTAAAGCACTAAAATAACCACAAACTATCCGCAGTTCAGGTTAATTAACATAGCCATAGTAAAATACGGCTATGTTATTTATTACAATAATAACGAGGCTGAAATGAAAACATTTACCTTGAGCGCATTAGCATTAGCATTAGCAATCATGCTAACAGGCTGCCAAAGTGCACCATCATTAAATAACAACACGAATAACACCGAAACATCGCAATTAAATACTGAGCAACACGCAACGCCTTGGTGGCAAAATGCGGTATTTTATCAAATTTGGCCACGCAGCTTTTACGACAGCGATGCTGATGGCCATGGCGATTTTAACGGTATGACCCAAAAGCTCCCGTATCTACAAGACCTCGGTGTAAATGCATTGTGGTTAACCCCGATGTTTGAAGCACCGTCGTATCATGGCTATGATTTTACTGAATTTTACCAAGTAGAAAACGACTACGGCAGCATGGCAGAGTTTGAAGCCTTTATAAAAGCCGCTGACGACAAAGGCATGAAAGTCATACTTGATTTAGTTATAAACCATATATCAAGTAATCATGAATGGTTTCAGCGTTCAGCAAATAATGAAGCCCCTTATGCAGATTACTTTATTTGGCGCGACGATATGCCAAAAGCCGGAAGTGGCTGGGGCCACGCATGGAGTAATAACGACCAACCCGACGCAGTATGGCATTGGAGTGAAACACGTCAGCAGTATTACTATGGTGCGTTTGGAGCAAGCCAACCTGACTTGAACTTACGCCACCCTGATGTTGTTGCCGAAATGGAAAAAATGGCCAAGTTTTGGCTTGATAAAGGGGTTGCTGGCTTTAGGTTAGACGCAGTACGTTTTGCCATGGAAGGTGGCGCAGATGCGCAAGCCGATACCGACGAAACTATTGCATATTGGCAGCACTTTAACCAATACGTAAAAAGCGTTGATCCAGAGGCGTACTTAGTAGGTGAAGCATGGGCTGACATTCCCGTTGCGGCAAAATACTTTGGCGAAGGTAAAGGGCTTGATCAAGGCTTTGATTTTGAAGTTGGCTATAAAATACTGGGCTTATTAAAACTCGATGCCAGTGGTGAAGCGCAATTTGGCACCATGCAATCTAACCAAAAAATCAACGCAGTTGATGCCAATGTGCTCAAACAAAATTTACAACAGCGTATTGATTCAACTGCACCGCTTGATTTTTTTGCACCGTTTTTAACTAATCACGACCAAGAGCGAGTGGCTTATCAACTTACTGAACACGACGATAAGGCAAAACTTGCCGCCGCCATGTTATTTAGCTCTCCTGGCACGCCGTATATTTATTACGGTGAAGAAATTGGCCTAACACAAGGTGGCACAGGTCACGATGTGTATAAACGTGCGCCTATGCAATGGGACAACAGCAATCAAGCCGGTTTTACTCAAGCTAAAACAAGTTGGGTTGAGCAGGCTGAACTGTTTGGTGATAACTACACTCAGTGGTGGCCTGAATATTTAGCACAGCAAATTAATGCTGCTGATCGCAATGTAAAAACGCAACAAGCACAATCTGATTCACTGTGGCGTTTATATCAGCACTTAATCGCACTAAAAAAACAGCGCCCAGAGCTGGGTATTAAAGGCAGTTATGAATTAACACAGCATAACAACGGCCTAGTTGAAATAACCCGCGAGTTAAACGGCAGTAAAAGTATGTTTGTGCTTAACTTAACCGCTAACCCACAAACCATCAGTAGTATTAAACGCGGTGGGTTAACGCCTAACTGGCAACACGATCTCAATGGCGAGCAACTCGCTGGCTATGGTTTGTTGTTACTGAATAACACACTATAAATAAAATACACATAAAAGGGGCTAACATACGTAAGCCCCTTTTGGTAAAAGTGCTCTTATTGCATTACCCCCAAGTTATAGCGCATTTTAATGAGTCATAAGTCGCTTAACTTCTTCTGGCGTCATGGCGCTTATCATGAAAATGCGAGACGAGCGCATTTCCTTCTTTAGTCTTATATTTAGTACCAAGAAAAAAATTACAGCTGACAATGGTTAGGTTATTTGTTAAAAAGTAATTAATAAATAGATTAGCGTGACTTTCGCAGAAATATACGCGACGAGCGCACTATAAAATTGTTAAAACTCAAGGAGGGCGCTGTGCTATTTAAATACCTAGCTCCAGATAGGATTGATGTTTTAGATTAGAATCTTATTCGCTTTACACAGCCAGCTGACTTTAATGATCCTTTTGAGTTTAAACCTGTCATTTCAACTTTGGCTTCAAAAGAAGAAATGGACGAAGTGTTCGAAAGCAAAATCAAGAGTTTAATTAAAACTGAGTTAGAAATATCCCCTGAGTTAAGCAAATTAATTTCGCCAGCTCAGTTAGAAGCTTTAACAAGACAAAACTACGGTCAATATTGGCCGGAAATAAACAAACAGTTTTCAGCCATGGGTGGCGTAGTTGCCCAAACTTTTGATGAAAAATCAAACGAAATAATCGGAGTTCTTTCGCTAACGGAAAAAAACAGCAATTTACTTATGTGGGCGCACTATGTCCGTTCACATACAGGATTTTGCATAGGATTTGACGATAACAATCCGTTCTTCAATCAAAAACGAAGCGATAGAGATGAGCTTTATCATCTTCGAAAAGTAGAATATGCGAAAGATAGACCGACAAAACGAGTAATGGAGCTTACTGGAGTTGAACTCCTCTTAGTTAAATCTGAAGATTGGTTTTATGAGCAAGAGTGGCTTATGTGTGCTGTATTAAGCGACTCAAACAGAGTGATTAAGGTGGATATGTACCCTATACACCTTTTTAACTTTCCAAAAAGTGCGGTCAAAGAAGTCATCTTAGGGGCGCGTATGGAAAATAAGAAAAAAGATCAGCTGCTCAACGTTCTTAGTTCGAAATATGAAAACGTTGTGGTCAAGCAGGCAAGTATTTCACCAACAGAGTTCAAGATCGAGTTCGTTGAGTTATAACAATCCGCGTCATACTGGGCCTGCGGCCCCTGCGACTCTCATAAGTTCGCGCTCATGCGCGGGGCTTTATGTGAATTTCAGATAAAGGAGTATTTAATGAAAAACTATTAATATTAGCATTTTTTGCGATGGCATCATTACCAGTGTCAGCAAAAGAATCGAAAACGGACTTTAAGGAGCTAGGTCAAAATTATTTTGATGCGATGGTGGCTAGCCAAGCTCCAAATGCAACTTCCAAAGACTTAGAAAAGTTTCTTGCTCTCCTAACCGATACTGTAGATTAATATTCGCTCATTCAAACTGCTATCCCGACAATTTAATAAAATATTTATGGATAGATTATGCGCTTTTTTTCAAACAAAACAGCCACATTGAGTGTTAGCTTTTTATTGCTTGGCACGGGTTTTATGCTGATAGAAAACAGTGTGTATCAATATGTTGATAATAACGGTGTATTGCATGAAAGCTTATTTTTGCCTTTGAGTATACTGTGTTTTGCTTTGGGGTTATTTTTTGTGGCCAGTTTATTAGCCCGCCAAGTAATAGAGCTCTTTAAAAGCGCAAGGGCAGAGGAAAGTTAACCTCAGCGTTTATTGCTCATTATTTAAATTAGCGGGTTCTAATAAATTAAATGTTGGTAAGCGCCATTTAAAGCGTACCGATGCCATTCGAATTAAATAGCCTACTACTAAACTTGCAACCACGCTGATATTGTCATCAATGTTGTAGTGGTGCAGTGCTAAGTATAAACAAGCAACAATAAGCGCTACGCTTGCGTAAAGTTCATGATGAAGTACTAATGGCGCTTGGCGACAAATTAAATCACGCAATAATCCACCAAATACGCCGGTCACAATAGCAGCGACCACACAAATTCCATAGTGCAAACCCATATTAAGTCCAACTTGGCAGCCAATAATACTAAACGCAGCAAGCCCTAGTGCATCTAGGCGCATAAATATGCCTTTAAATTTAACCACCCATTTTGCCAACCAAGTGGTAACAATACCGGCTAGGCAAGTGATCAGTAAATATTCTGGGTGTTTTACCCAAGTCAGTGGGTAGTTACCTAATAAAATATCTCGCACGCTACCACCACCAATAGCTGTGGCACTGGCTACTAACATAACACCAAACCAATCCATGTTTCTGCGCCCAGCGCTGAGTGCACCGGTCATGGCTTCTGCTGTAATTCCGATGATGTAAACAATAGTGAGTAGCATGAAATAGTCACTTAAACTTTTAAGAGCAAAAATTAAAGTGCGATTGTAGAGATAAAATAGTGCATTGACGAGTGAAAAATCACATTAAAAACAGCCACTTTCAGATTAAAAAAACTAATGTTATAGCAAGGTGTGAATAGGCAGTTAATCTAGAGAACGCTTTTGGTTTGCTGGTAAAAACAGCAAGGACAAATGACCGCAATTAAGCCAATAAAGCCCAAATAAATATAAGGGTAAGAGGAGGGGCATTTGGCTACTTTTTAAAGGGGGGCCTCATGCAATGAGTTAACTTGAGCCGCGCGCAATTAAACGCGGTGGCAGCAGGGTGCTTTGTACTTGCTCACCACGAATTAATTTAAGTAAGTTTTCAACTAACATTTGCCCCGCTATAGTGGTGTTTTGCTCTATGGTTGTGAGCGGCGGATTAATGTAACTTGCAATAGAAATATTATCAAAGCCGATTACGGCTACATCTTTTGGCACGTTAATATTGGCTTCTTTTAGCGCGCGTATTGCGCCTATAGCAATCAGATCGCTGGCAGCAAAAAGTGCATTAAAAGTAATGTTATTAGCAATTAAAGAGCGAGTAGCATGGTAGCCAGATTCTTCGGTAGAAATTGCATTGGCAATTTTACGATCATTTAAGGGGACACCGTTCTGCTGCAGTTCGTCTTTAAAGCCATTAAAACGGGCAAAAAACTCAGGGCTGTGATCAGAGGCATCGCCAATAAATGCACAATCAGTTCGGTTATGCGCCAGTAAATGCTCAGCGGCAAGTTTACCACCGCCATAATTATCGCAACTTATAGTTAAATCAGGGCGGTTATCAACGCTTGCTCCCCAGCAAACAAATTTAGTGTTTTGTTCAAGCAAGGTATTAAATTTTGGTTGAAAATCAATGTAGTCGCCATAGCCTAATAAGATTATTCCATCTGCTCGATGGCTGTCTTCGTAGTCTGCTTGCCAATCAGCGCTAGCTGATTGAAATGAAACAAGTAGATCATAACCTTCTTTTGCGCAAGCACGGGTAATACTGCCCAGCATGGCTAAAAAAAACGGGTTGATTTGTGATTCATCTGAGGTCGGGTCTTCAAACAACAGCAATGCTAGGGTACTGCTTTGTTGAGTGCGAAGGTTACTGGCGTTTTTGTCTACTTTGTAATTAAGTTTTTTAGCAATATCGTGAACACGTCTTCGAGTTTCGTCATTTACCAGTGGACTATTTCGTAGAGCACGCGAAACTGTAGATTGAGACACCCCAGCATAATGGGCTATATCAAACGAGGTGGCTTTACCTTTCATCACGATTACTTACTTAAGAGGACAATAGGGGGGTATTCTCGTTTATTAGTGATTTTTTTCAAGCTTATTTGTCAATAAAGGCATTTTTTTATTGATTTTTTCATGACACCGGTGTCACAATAAGGGCGTTTTATCATTTTGTTGTCAAAACGTATTAGCTACCTTTATTATTAAAGGTAGCATTTTTACAGTGATAGCTGCTTTGAGGTGATAGCTCAAAGTAAATAAGTATCAATGATACTCCATTAAAATAATAAGTACTCATTACTTAAACAAAAGAGATAACACTATGGGTTTACACTCTAGCACACACTTTGATCCTATTCTGGTTGCCGATATTGGCGGCACAAATGCTCGTTTTGCGTTGATCACTGGGTTCGACGAATCAAGTAATCAATTTACCATTGAGCATAATCATACTTTTCCCAGTGCTAACTATGGATCGCTCGAAAGTGCTACCGAGTACTACTTATCAACAGTGTCTCATATAACCCCTAAACGCGCATGCCTTGCAGTAGCAGGCCCTATAAATGCAGGGCAAGTTCATTTAACTAATTTAGGTTGGCACTTTAGCGTTAATGATTTTAAACACCACTTTGACCTTGCTCAATTAAGCGTTATAAATGACTTTGCTGCTTTTGCCTACGCAGCACCGTATTTAGACCCTTCACAAAATGTCACTGTTAAACCTGGTCAAGCGGATGAGTCTGCCAATATAGGTGTAATGGGCCCAGGCACCGGTTTTGGTGCAGCGTGCTTAGTGAGAACCGCGCATTCGTGCGCGGTGATGAGCTCAGAAGGCGGGCATATTTCGTTAGCAGCCGTTAATCAACTTGACGCTCAACTAATTCAAGAACTTAAAAAAGATCACCCTCATGTATCAGTAGAAACGGTATTTTCGGGCCCAGGTATTGCTCATTTATATAAAGCCATGGCTGCGGTTAAAGGGGTGGCAGCAAAAAATTTAGATGCCGCACAAATTAGTAGCTTAGCCAATAGCGGTGAATGTGAAGTGTGTGATGCAACGCTTGATCAATTTTGTGACTGGATTGGCAGTGTTGCAGGCGATTTAGCGTTGGCCTACGGCGCCTTAGGCGGCCTTTATATTGGCGGTGGAATTTTACCACGCATGCAGGCTCGTTTACTTGAAAGTCGTTTTATTGAGCGCTTTTCGCAAAAAGGTATTATGTCGCAGTACACAGGTCAAATTCCGGTGACGTTAGTAACACAAGACAACATCCCATTAATTGGGGCTGCCGCGTGTTTGCATACAAGCCAACAGGATTAATCGCTTTGCATAGGTTTGGAAATAAATAGATGAAAAAAGTCACTATAAACAGCGTTGCCAGTCATGCAGGTGTTTCTAAAAAAACCGTATCGCGAGTACTCAATAATGAGCCTAATGTCAGTGCAGCTACACGCGAAAAAGTGTTAGCCGTATTTAAAGAGCTAGATTACACCCCAAACCCAATTGCACGCGGCCTTGCACAAAATCGCAGCTTTATCATTGGTTGCATTTACGATAATCCTAGTAAAAGTTATATCACCCGTGTGCAAACAGGCGCACTGGCTGCCTGCCAAGAGAACAACTATAACTTGCTTATTCATCCTTGTGAGCTCAGGGGCGATGCACTCATTAACAATATTGAGCAGTTATTGCAGTCATCACGCCTCGACGGTTTAGTATTAACCCCGCCATTTTGTGATTTTGGCGAGTTGGTAGATTTTTTAAAGTCGAAAAAAATCCCTTATGCTCGAGTCGCTTCTGCAATTTTAGATGACGATTCTATTTCTGTGACCAGCAATGACGAGCAGGGGGCGTTTGAAATTACCGAGCATTTAATAAATCTAGGACATACCTCCATAGCGTTTATTAAAGGTCACCCAGATCACAGTGCCACTGAGCAGCGTTTTAAAGGTTACAGGCGCGCATTAACAACTCATGGCATTGAATTTAACGAACGCTTAGTTGAAGAGGGTAACTTTAGTTACCATTCAGGAGTAGACAGTGCGCGTAGTATTTTAGATTTATCACCACGTCCTACCGCTGTATTTGCATCAAACGACTACATGGCAGCTGCAGTGCTCAAATTAGCCACGCAGCGTAACTTACGTGTACCTGATGATATTTCTATCGCTGGGTTTGATAATGCACCAATAGCGCGCCACATTTGGCCTGGGCTGACCACCATAGCGCAACCTGTAGAAGAAATGACAAAACAAGCCGTTACGCAATTGATCACTCATATTATTGAGCCGCAAGAGTCGCCATATAAAGTGATTTTAGAAGCAAAATTAATCACGCGAGAGTCAACCGCAGCCGTAAAATAAAACCGCTTTTTCACAGTAGCCCGAGTATGAGTGACGCTTACTCGGGCTTTTTTTTGTCTGTACTTTTAATTTTCATTATTTGCTTGCTGGTATTTCACTAAAAATTCACGTTTATTTATTGTGCATGTTAAAAAAATTGGCTATTTTAATTACTCAGGGTTGACACCGGTGTCAGTGTCATGCGTTAATATAGTGACACCGGTGTCAGGGTTGTTGTGAGAGGCTCCCTGGTAGCGTACCTTTGAACGGGTAAGTCAAAGATGCTCAGTACAGTTATTTTCGTGGAGTCTATAATTGTTACTGAGCCTTTATCCTCTAACGAATAGAGATGAGTAAAATTATGTTGCACCCTCGAATTCAAGAAGTCACAGAACGCGTTATTGAGCGCAGTAAACAAACCCGTCAAGCCTATTTAGATCGTATTTCGCACGCAAAAAAACAAACAAGAGTTCGTGCTGGATTAGGCTGTGGCAATATTGCTCATGTAATGGCTGCGTGTAGCAGCGATGACAAAGCGCGTTTAAAAGCAGACGAGGTGCCAAACCTTGCAATTATCAATTCATATAACGACATGTTATCTGCACATGTGCCTTATAAAGAATACCCCGATTTAATTAAAAGCATTGCCACTAAATTTGACGCCACCGCGCAAGTTGCTGGCGGTGTTCCTGCGATGTGTGATGGCGTTACGCAAGGGCGTGATGGCATGGAGCTATCGCTTTTTTCTCGTGACGTTATTGCTATGTCTACTGCGGTTTCGTTATCGCATGACGTGTTTGATGGTGTGTTTTGTTTAGGTGTATGTGACAAAATTGTCCCAGGCCTATTAATTGGTGCTTTATCATTTGGTCACTTACCTGTGTATTTTTTACCAGCAGGGCCTATGCAATCAGGTATTCCAAACAAAGACAAAGCACGTGTTCGTCAAAAGTTTGCACAAGGACTGGTATCTCGTGAAGAGCTACTAGAAGCTGAAAGCGCTTCTTATCACAGTGCGGGTACCTGTACGTTTTATGGCACTGCAAATTCAAACCAAATGCTAATGGAAATAATGGGCTTACACTTACCAGGTAGCTCGTTTATAAACCCATACACAGAACTGCGTGATGGCTTAACCGGTAATGCGGTTGAAACCATGCTTAAGCAGCTTACTGAAAACAATGATGGCCCGTGTTTAGCGGATGTGATCAGCGAAAAAACCATTATTAACGGCTTAGTTGGCTTGTTATCAACAGGTGGCTCAACCAATCATGCAATCCATATTGTGGCGATTGCTAAAGCGGCCGGTATTCAAGTTACATGGAAAGACATGTCTGATTTATCAGCGGTTGTTCCCTTACTGACGCGTATTTATCCAAATGGCTCAGCAGATGTTAATCACTTTCAAGCAGCCGGCGGAATGGGCTTCTTAATGCGTGAATTAGCAGGTGCTGGTTACCTTCATACAGACGTAACCACTATTTTAGGCGAAGGCCTTGCACCTTACATGTGTGAGCCACTACTCGATAAAGACGACAACTTAATTATGAGTGATGCCAATGGCCCAAGTAAAGTTAAATGGGTCGCGTGTCCAGAAAACTCACATGATGAAGAAGTACTTCGTCCAGTAAGTAACCCATTTAGTAAGCAAGGTGGTTTACAGCTACTAACGGGTAACTTAGGTAAAGCGGTTATTAAAGTTTCTGCGGTTGCAGAGTCTCATCAAGTAGTGTCGGCACCGGCTAAAGTATTTAGCTCACAAGGTGAGTTACAAGATGCCTACAGCCGTGGCGAACTTAACCAAGATTTTATTGCTGTACTTAAAGAGCAAGGGCCAAAAGCCAAAGGCATGCCTGAGCTTCATAAGCTCACACCGGTAATGGCAACATTACAAGATCAGGGCTATAAAGTGGCTATTGTTACCGACGGTCGTATGTCGGGCGCATCAGGCAAAGTACCAGCGGCAATCCATTTAGCACCTGAAGCGGTTGAAGGTGGGATTATTGCTAAAATTCATGAAGGCGATATTGTTACTCTAGATGCGCCAAATGGTATTTTAAAACTGCATGTTAGCGATGAAGAACTTGCACAGCGAGAGCCGCAAATTAGCCAAGCAAGCCAAACATTTGGTACAGGTCGTGAATTATTTACTGGATTTAGAAACATAGTAAGCAGTGCCGATTTAGGTGCAAGTGCTTTTGGACTTGAATAATAATTAGCCATATTGGGTAATGAGGAACAAGTAATGAGTATTGAAAAAATCTTAGCATCGGCACCGGTAGTGCCAGTGGTGGTAATCGAAAAATTAGAAGATGCAGCACCACTTGCAAGAGCGTTATATAACGGTGGCCTAAAAGCACTTGAAATTACACTGCGTACACCCATTGCAGCTGAGGCTGTAAAACTAATGAAAGCAGAAGTGCCCGAAGCTTATGTTGGTACAGGTACTGTGGTTGATAAAGCAAGCTTTAACGCATCAGAAAAAGCGGGTGCTGACTTTATGGTGAGCCCAGGTGTTAGCGATGAGTTATTAGCGCTGGCAAAAGAGTCAAGTATTCCTTTTTTACCCGGTGCAGCGACCCCAAGCGAAGTGATGAACTTAGCTGCTCATGGTTTTAAGTTCTTAAAGTTTTTTCCTGCAGAAGCTGCAGGCGGTGCTGCCATGCTTAAATCTATTGGTGGCCCATTACCTGATATTACTTTTTGTCCAACCGGTGGCATTAGTTTAGCAACCGCACCTGATTACTTAGCACTTAACAATGTTATTTGTGTAGGTGGTACGTGGATGTTAGATAAGCAACTTATTGAAAATAAAGACTGGCAAGCTATTGAAACGCTTGCTCGCCAAGCATGTGAAGTTAATAGGAGTCAAAAATGATTAAGGTAGCAATTAATGGCTACGGCCGAATTGGCCGTAATGTATTACGTGCACTGTATGAATCAGCGCAAAATAATGAAATTAAAATTGTGGCTATTAACGATTTAGCCCCAGCCAATGTAAATGCTCATCTGACTCAGTTTGACTCAGTACATGGTCGTTTTTCACAGCAAGTAACACTTAAAGATAACACTATGCTAATTGGCGATGATGTGATCACGCTAACGCAAGAGCGTGACCCTGCTAATTTACCGTGGAAAGAACTAAACGTTGATATCGTACTTGAATGTACAGGGTTATTTACTTCTCGCGAAGCAGCTAATAAGCATATTGAAGCGGGCGCGAAAAAAGTAGTGGTATCGGCTCCTGGTACAGATATGGATGCAACGGTAGTTCATGGTGTAAACAGCGATGTAATTAATGCCGATAGCAATATCATCTCAAACGCGTCGTGTACAACTAACTGTTTAGCACCAGTGGCCAAAGCAATTAACGATACAGTAGGAATTGAACAAGGTAGCATGACCACCATTCATGCTTACACTAACGATCAAAATTTATCTGACGTATACCACCCAGATTTATACCGCGCGCGTAGTGCGACTCAATCTATGATCCCAACTAAAACGGGCGCTGCAAAAGCGGTTGGTTTAGTACTGCCTGAGCTGGCAGGTAAATTAGATGGCATGGCGGTACGTGTACCTACAATTAATGTGTCGTTAGTTGATTTAACGTTTATTGCTAAACGTGACACAAGCATTGAAGAAATTAACCAAGTAGTTAAAGCAGCCTCAGAAGGGCCAATGAAAGGTATTTTAGAGTACAACGAGCTGCCGCTTGTTTCTATCGACTTTAACCATAACCCAGCTTCATCTATTTTTGATGCAACGCAAACACGTGCTGATGGTAAATTAGTTAAAGTAATGGCGTGGTACGACAACGAATGGGGTTTCTCAAACCGCATGTTAGATCAAGTTAAAGCGCTGGGTGCCTATTTATAAATTTTCCGTGTAGTTAATTTAGCTTTATCCAGCCAAGCCACGCATTGCGTGGCTTTTTTGTGTTTTAGTTAGCCCAAAATTTGCTAGAATATGCGCACTAGAATAGGGACTGCATATTATATTAAGGAAAATAATGCTAAAACACGCCACTAAAAAAATATTTCGCACCAGTCAGTTGCAAATTGGTGAGGGTAATATCAGCGGTTATATTGCTTGCTTTTTGGCGATATTAAGTTGCTTGGGAGTGCTTGCATTCCACTTCCCTGAATATTTAACGACTCCAGAATTGCGTAAAAGTTATAGCGTCGAGTTTTTACGTCAACTTATGTTTGTTGCCCTTATTATTTCAGGAAGCCTGGGTTTACTTAATTTTGTACGAAATACCAATAAGCGCTTGGGGGCGACTGCGTGGTTTTTTATTGTACTAGCAATTGGCTTTGGCGGCCCGAATGTTGAAGTGAATGACTTTGCCGATAACACCCCATATATTGGCTTAGATTGGTTTATATTAGACTTATTAGGCTCAACCTTAATTTTTATTTTAATTGAAAAACTGCTTCCGCATCGAAAAGAGCAAAAAATACTGCGTAGTGAATGGCGCGGGGATTTAAACCATTTCTTTGTCAATCATCTAATAGTGGGCTTTGTATTACTTGTTACTAATCATTTTGTGCATTATGGTTTTGGTTGGGCGGTGTCGAGCACATTACAAGGTTACATAGCGCAAATGCCGTTTGTACTGCAGCTATTTTTAATTATTTTGGTGGCTGATTTAATGCAGTATTGGACACATCGTGCGTATCACGAAGTCCCCTTTTTATGGCGATTTCATGGTGTGCACCACAGTGCCAAAGAAATGGATTGGCTCGCAGGCTCTCGTCAGCATATTTTAGAAATACTGGTTACCCGTAGTTTAGTGTTAACGCCTATATTTGTGCTGGGTTTTTCACAGCAAATTATTAGTTTGTACGTGATTATTGTAGGCTTTCAAGCGGTATTTAATCACGCTAACGTAAATGTAAAATTTGGGTGGTTAAAGTATTTTATGGTTACACCGCAGTTTCATCATTGGCATCACGCATCCGACAAAGCCGCCATTGATCGAAATTATGCAGCCCATTTTTCGTTTTTAGATTACTTGTTTGGTACTGCAGTAAAAGGGCAAGCAGAGTGGCCTAAAGAATATGGGGTTGTGGGTGATTACATGCCTGTAGGTATGCTAAAGCAACAAATTTACCCGTTTAAAAAACAAAAATAGTGTTCAATTTTAGCTTGCGGCCATAATATTAATGGCCGCATAACCACTATAAAAAGTCAGCTAATGCGCTAAGTGTTGGCCGCTGTGCGATATTTTCGCTCATGCATTGCTGCGCAATATGTTTTAAGTGCATGACTTCAGCGCTTTGCTCTTGGCAGGTTGTGAGTAAATCCTCGATTAAACACCCCAAAGCACGCACTTCTATTAACTGTATTTGTTGACGTTGATAGTCACTGAGCATAGTAAGATCAGTGGCCGCGCCAAAGTCCCCAAACAGCACACGCGCGTGCGGATCAACCATGGTATTGTGCGCATATATATCACCATGGCTTATATTGTGCTGGTGCAAGTGGGCCACAGTGCTAACCATTTGCTGCGCTATGGCATAAATTACTTGGGTAGAGTAGTGGCAATCGCTTTCAAATGTATCTCGAGTACAGGTATTAAGGCTCGGCGGTAAACCAAGATTTGTAAAGCTTGAATCAATTAACTCCATCACTAAACCAAGCTGTTGCTGTTGTTCAATGTAAGCCAGTACTTTAATTAAGTTTGGATGCTCAAGCGCTTGCAAGCAGCAATTAACTTCATCCAGCGGATAACCATCGCTTGTAATAGTCCCTTTAAATAACTTAACAGCAACCGGCTCTTTATTCGTTGAATAAGCAAGATGGATAATCCCTGATGCGCCTTGGCCTATTACTTTACTGAGCGAGTAGTCACTCAGTGGTTTATTGGTTAAATTTGATTGGGTAAGGCACTGTGATTTATTAAAGCAATTACCTGCAAATGCAAGCCAAGTCAGCTTTGGTAGTTCAAATAGCCAATTATCAATTTGAGTTAACTGATTTGCAGAGAGCCTAATTAGTTCCAGGTTATGGCAGTTTGCCATGCTTATTGGTAGCTCACTGAGCTGATTACCTGCCAATGCCAGCTTTTTAAGCGCAGTGTATTGGCCAAATGTTGCAGGCAGCTTAGCTATTTTATTATCTGTAAGAATAAGCCATTCAATCGCTTTAGGTAGGCAGTGATCTGCAAATTCAGTGATGTGATTACCTTTAAATGCAACAATGATCAAAGCAGGGCACTTAGCAAGTATTTTAGGTATATGTTTAAACTGATTAAACGATAAAAACAGTCGTTTTAATTTTGTTAAGCAGGCAAATTCATCAGGTAAATCAGATAAATTGTTATTAGATAAATCCAAGACTTCGAGGGTATCCGCGAGGGTAAAAATTTCCTCTGGAAAGTCGCTTAGCGCTTCAACTAATTGTAGGTGTTTAGCACCAAGTAATTGGCCGCTGCGAAGTTGTGAAAGGGTATTCAAAATTAATAATCCATTTTAAAATCAACAAAAAGGCCAACTAAGTTGGCCTTTAAACACGATTAAGCTTTAATGTTTAAAATTGTGCGTTGTGGTACACGTTTTGTACGTCATCACAATCTTCAAGCATGGCTAAAAAGCGTTCCATCACTTCTACATCCTCGCCTTCAATAGGGGCTTCTACTTGGGGTACAAAGGCAATTAAATCTTCGTCAAATTCTGTCACACCCATTTCTTCAAGTGCGGTACGCGTATTGTTGTATTCAGTGTGTGGAGCAAACACGGTCACTTTACCGTTTTCTACTTCTACATCGGTTACATCAACGTCAGCCATCATTAGCGCTTCAAGTACGGTTTCATCATCGTCACCGTCAAATACAAAAATAGCAAGGTGATCAAATAAGTGTGATACCGAGTTTTGTGCGCCAATTTTAGCGTTTGCTTTAGTAAAACACACACGTACATCAGCAAAGGTACGTTTGTTGTTGTCGGTTAAACAGTCAACAATAATCATGCAATTACCTGGGCCGTAACCTTCGTAGCGCGTAGCTGCATAGTCTTCACCGCCGCCGCCTTTAGCTTTATCAATGGCGCGTTCAATTACGTGAGCCGGTACTTGGTCTTTTTTAGCGCGTTCAATTAAACGACGCAGTGCTAGGTTACCGTCAGGATCAATACCGCCGTTTTTAGCACAAATATAAATTTCTTTACCGTATTTTGAATAAACTTTAGTTTTAGCACCCGCAGTTTTAGCCATTGAATCTTTTTTGTTTTGGTAAGCTCTTCCCATCTGCGTTTCGCCTTAATATGTATAAATAATTGAAAAAATTTGCAAGCCCATATTCTAAAGGTAAATGCGGGGCAGGGCTAGTAAGTATTGAGATTGATTACTAAGTAACAGGGGGAAACAGTTATTATGGTTGGAAAATAAAACAACCCGCCATAGCGGGTTGTTTAATACCTTACAATCTATGAAGGGTTGTTAGGGGATTACCAAATACGAACACGCTCGTCTTCTGGTAAGTACAACTCATCACCTGGTTTTACATCAAATGCTTTGTACCAAGCGTCGTGGTTACGAGGAGCTTGTGCTCTAAAGCGACCTGGCGCATGCGTACCGCCACGTAATTGATTTAACATGCTTTGCTCAGTACGTTTCTCTTTCCATACCTGTGCCCACGCTAAGAAGAAACGTTGATCGCCGGTTACACCATCAATCACAGGGGCTTCTTTACCATTTAGGCTTAGTTTGTAGGCATGATAAGCCATGGCTAAACCACCTACATCACCAATATTTTCACCTAAGCTGTTACGGCCATTTACAAAGTTACCTGGAATTGGCTCATATTTGCTGTACTGAGCCGCCAGTTTGTCGGCTTTAGCATCAAAAGCAGCACGGTCTTCGTCAGTCCACCAGTTACGTTGTATGCCGTTAGCATCTGATTTTGATCCTTGGTCATCAAAGCCATGGCCCATTTCGTGGCCAATCACGGCACCAATACCACCGTAGTTTACGGCAGGATCTGCATTTGGATCGAAAAACGGCGGTTGTAATATAGCGGCAGGGAATACAATTTCATTAAATGAGCTATTGTAATAAGCATTTACACGTTGTGGTGTCATGCCCCAACGATTGCGGTCGGTTTTCTTAAGCTCTTTTTCAACGCTATCGGCTTGGAAAAACTCACGCATATTTTTTACATTAGCCATTAAATCATTTTTGCTAATACTTAAGCCTTCGTAAGATTGCCATTCGTCTGGGTAACCAATTTTTGGCACAAACGCCGCTAATTTTGCACGCGCATTTACTTTTGTTTCTGCGCCCATCCAATCTAGGTTATCAATACGCTCGCCAAGGGCTGTGCGTAAGTTTTCAACCAGCTCAGACATTTGCTGCTTCGATGACTCAGGGAAGTAACGATCTACATAAATTTTACCAATCGCAAAGCCTAGTGAACTAGTGCCTGACATTTGGCTGATCGCACGTTTCCAGCGTGGACGAGGCTCTTGTTGACCATTTAACTCTTTACCAAAGAAAGCAAAGCTGGTGTTAAATATGTCTTCTGACAACAGCCCAGCGTTACCATTAATTGCATGGTATGTTAGGTAGTCTTTCCATACGCTTATATCTTCGTTGTTGATTAAATCAATCATGGCCTTTATAGGTTCAGGCTGCGACACGTTTAGTTGCGGTACTTTGTAACCTGTTTGCGCAAAGTATAAATCCCAATTAAATCCAGGGTACTGGGTACTTAACTCGTCGCGTTTTATTTGGTTTAACGTTATGTCACGATTACGGCGTTTTTCACGTGGCCAATGACCTTCTGCTATTTTTGTCTCTAGCGCTAAAATTGCTTGTGCACGTTCAGTGGTATTTTCAACACCAGCATATTTAAGCATGTCGGCAATATGTGCAACATACGCTTCACGAGTTTTTACAAAACGCTCTGCATCTTCAAGGTAATATGAACGATCAGGTAAGCCTAAACCACCAGCACCTAACGACATTTCGTATTTATTAGGATCTAAGCGGTTAAACCACATACCACCACCAATTGGGGCGCTAATACCAGTGAGCCATGAATTACCAAAGATTTTTGCTAAGTCATCAGTAGAGGCAACCGTATTAATGTCGTTAAGCAACGGCTTAATTGGCGTGATACCAAGTTTATTAAGCGTGTCGGTATCCATGTACGAATTATAAAAATCAGCAACTAGTTGCTCTTCTGCATTTAAATTGTCACGTGCTGCAATATCTTCAATAATTTCTTTTACACGCTCTTCACTGCGCTCAGCTAGCGCGGAGAATGCACCGTAGCGGGTTTTATCTGCTGGCATTTCGTAGTTGTCGTACCATGAACCGCTGGCATACATAAAAAAGTCATCGCCCGGTTTTACAGCTTCATTGCGGGCAGTTAAATCAACCCCAAAAGTGCCTAATTCAGCTTGCTCAGTTGCTTGTGGTTTTTCAGCGACGGCTGCGACTTGCTCAGTTTTTGTAGTTTGTGGCTCTGAACAGCCGGTAATAAATGTAGCGGCGAGTGCCGCTGCAATTAAACTTTTTTTCATTACTTTCCCCTATGAATTCACGTTATTTAATTCGTTATATTTTTGTTATAAAAATAGCTATTTGATTGTATTGATAACTTCACTGCAAACAAACCTTTTGAGGTGAATAACCGTACCGGTCGATAAGATGAATAAAATACTATCGAAAATAGCAAAAAACACTCAACTACTTCAATCGTTCTTGAGCGGCTTAGTTTATTGCGCCTTTGACTGCTTTTGCTGTAATGCCCACATACGGGCATATTCACCGTTTTGATTTAGTAGTTCTTGGTGTTTGCCTTGTTCAATAATTTCACCAGCTTTTAAAACAATAATTGAGTCTGCATCGGTTATGGTCGAAAGTCGGTGTGCAATAACAATACTGGTGTGATCATTTGCCACTTCACGCATTGCTTTTAAAATAGCTTGCTCTGCATGAGAGTCGAGCGCAGAGGTTGCTTCATCAAAGATTAAGATGGGTGATTGCTTTAAAATAGCACGGGCAATGGCAATCCGTTGTTTTTCACCCCCTGAGACTTTTAACCCACGCTCACCCACGAGGGTTTTATCGCCTTTGTCTAAGCTATTTATAAAGTCGGTTAAGTGCGCCATGTTAATTGCTTTATTTATTTCATCTTCAGTTGCTGAGGGTCTGCCATAGGCAATATTCTCACGGATGGTGCTATTAAACAGCACAGTATCTTGGGGGACTATCGCAATGGCTTTACGCAAGCTTGCAAGAGTAACTGTATTAATTGCTTGTTTATCTATGCTAATAGTGCCTGATGACAGCTCATAAAAGCGATACAGTAATCGGGCTAATGAGCTTTTTCCTGCACCACTTGCACCCACAATCGCGACTTTTGAGCCGGCAGCAACATTAAAGCTAATGCTTTTTAAAATAGGCCTTTTACTGTCGTAGTGAAAGCTTACTTTATCAAAGCTAATTTCACCTTGTTTAATGACCAACTCTTTAGCCTCATTAACATCCGCCACTTTAGGTTGTGTATTAAGCAGGCCGAGCATGTTTTCAAGGTCGGTGAGGGCACGGCGTATTTCGCGATACACAAACCCTAAAAAGTTGAGCGGTAAAAAGAGTTGAATCATATACGCATTGATCATCACAAGTTCACCAATCGTTAACTCGCCTGTGACGACCTCACTTGCGCCAAGCCACATTAATGCGGCTATTGCACAGGCAATTATGAGAGCTTGCCCTGAATTTAGCGCCAGTAACGAGAGTCGATTTTTTAATCGAGCTTGTTCCCAGGTTGCTAAAAACGTATCGTAAGTTTTAGCTTCATACTCTTCGTTATTAAAGTATTTAACGGTTTCGTAATTTAATAAGCTGTCGATGGCGCGGGTGTTACTTTGATTGTCTGCAGCATTTGACTCGCGAATAAAGCGGTTTCGCCATTGGGTAATCGTCACGGTAAAAAAGATATAAATAGCCACAGCGAGTAGGGTAATCAGCGCAAACCAAATAGAAAATAAGGTGCCAAAAATAATCGCCACGGTAATTATTTCAAACAACGTGGGCACAATATTAAACATTAAAAAGCGCATTAAAAAGCTCAAACCACTGGTGCCGCGCTCTATGTCTCGACTTATACCGCCAGTTTGCCTGTCTAAATGAAAGGCTAAATCTAACGAGTGCAAATGTTTAAATACTTTAAGGCCAATATCACGCATGGCATGCTCGGTGACTCGAGAAAATACAGCATCGCGTACTTCACCTAAAAACACGCTGGCAAATCGCAGTGCGCCGTACATAACGAGTAATAAGGTTGGGACGAGGAGTAGCGGGTTAATTGATTTATCAACCGCATCAATTATTTCTTTTAAAGCCCATGGCATGAGCAATGTCGCGCCTTTAGCACCCACAAGCGCTAATATGGCAATAAGCACACGCCCTTTAAATTTAGTGATATAAGGCCAAAGAGTTTGAATGCTTTGTTTTAAATTCATGGCATCGGGGCGTTTTACTGAACTTTGTCTGGAGCGCATCGAGGATCTCAGTATTTGTTTTTATATAAATGAAATAGCTTAATGTTGGTTATTGTATTTTAATTAGCTGCCCTTATATACTAGCTATCCTTTATTTTAGATTTAAATGACAGATGTTTAAATTTCGCGTTTTTTTAGCTACATGCTTGTTTTTTGCCGCACTCTTTAGTGGGCAAAGCCATGCTATGGGTGTAAAACACGAATTAAACAATAACCAAAGCAGTTATAGCCATGTTGTTAATGTCGAAAATTTAACTAATGCTCCCACACCGTTAAAGTCGCTAGGTAATTTACAGCATAAAAACTCAAAGCATTCTGAGTTTGCTGCGCATCAGCCTAGGCTAACAGCTAATAACTCATTTTTATTTTTACACAGTGCGCAGGGCGATCCTGAATACGATGTAGTGCATGAGTTTTTTGCGCTAAATGGGTGTAGGCATATTTTTTTGCGACCGCAAGCAGTCACCATAAATCAGCCTTGGTATACTTGGGTTTTTAAAAGTAAAAAGTCGCGCTTGAGCGGCTGGAAAGATGCAAATCTGTTATACACCGCTGTAACCACCTACCACGCTTAAAGTTCCTTAATTATCGTTAATTGGTTTTAACGCATCGCGTTTTGACCTTAATTTTAATTGTGCCTAATAGGTACGTTACTGGGCTATGCCTAGTAATAAGGAACAACTATGTTAAGTTTTAAAAAACAAAAAAAGCCATTTATGGCTAAATTTAAATTAAGCTATGTAGCCATGTTGGTTGTATTGGTTTTACTGGCAATAAGCGCTTTACCTAATTTGTACCCGAATAAATCGTGGTTGCATATTAGTGCCGCACCTGAGGTTAAAACACAAGCAATACCAAGTACTGAAAGCGTAGTGCGCTTTTTAAATAGCCAAGGGTTTGAGGTCAGCCAAGGGGTAGAAAACCAAGCAACAATTAATGTGCTTTTAAATACACCTACGCAAAGTGCCCAAGCTCAAGCGGCTATAAAATCGAATTACCCAAATACACAAGTTAAAATTGTAGAACATGCAACCAGCCCTGTTTGGTTACAAGAGTTTGGTTTATCGCCCATAAAGCTGGGTCTTGATTTAAACGGCGGGGTATTGTTTGTACTTGATGTTGACTTAGATAAAGCCATTGATGAGCAATTACTCAGTGCTTACCAGCAAACGAAAGCCATCATTGTTAAACAAAAAGCCTATGGTGTTAAAGCAAAGCAAACTAACCAAGGCTTTGAAATAAGTGCATTAGAAAATGCAGCCGAAAAGCTAACCTCAGTTATTAGCGACCTTAAAAGCCGCTTTGAAAATCTAACTATAACCACATCAACTCATGGCAACTTACAGGTCGTTAAAGTGAGTTATTCTGAGCAAGGGCGCAGCGCATTTGATAAACAAGTCATGAGCCAAACACTCACTACGCTTCGCTCACGCATTGAAGAGTTAGGAATTACTGAGGCGGTTACACAGCGCCAAGGTAAGCAGCGCATTCGCATTGAGCTACCCGGCGTCCAAGACCCAGCCGAGGCAAAACGTATTATTGGTGCTACCGCGTCACTTGGATTTTATCAACTTAAAGAGATTGGCGGGCAAACATTTAATTTGCAATCGGGTGGGACTATTAAGCTCGACCCTGTGCCTATCTTTACTGGTGAGCATATTAATAATGCCAATATTGGCCGTGATGACTGGGGTAAACCTTTAGTACAACTGAGCCTAGATAGCCAAGGTGGCGATGCTATGTCGGCGTTTTCTAAGGCGAATATAGGTAAGCCGATGGCAACGCTCTATTCAGAGTATTCACAAAATGCTAAAGGTGAAGTGGTTAAAAAAAGCGAAGTCATTAATGTGGCGAATATAGCCCAGCATTTAAGCTCGCGCTTTAGTATAACCAATATGCAAAGCCAGCAAGCGGCTGCCGATTTAGCGCTATTACTCCGTGCGGGGTCGCTTACGGCGCCAGTGACCATAGTACATGAACAAACTATTGGTCCAAGCCTTGGCCAAGACAACATTAACAATGGGTTGGCGGCGTTAATGTTAGGCATGGGGTTAACGCTTGCCTTTATGGCGCTGTGGTATCGTCGTTTAGGGCTTATTGCAAATGTTGCGTTAGTTTTAAATTTAACGTCTTTAGTGGGGTTAATGTCATTATTACCTGGGGTGGTTTTAACACTTCCTGGTATTGCAGGTTTGGTGCTAACCATAGGAATGGCAGTTGATACTAACGTGATTATATTTGAACGCATTAAAGAAGAGCGCCGCAAAGGACGTCCTCCATATCAAGCGATACAAGAGGGCTATAAACAGGCAGCGAATACGATTTTAGATGCCAATATTACCACGATGATCACCGCGATTATTTTATATGGCATAGGTTATGGCCCTGTAAAAGGCTTTGCTATAACGCTGGCGCTGGGACTTATCACATCGGTATTTACTGGTGTGTATGTATCGAAATATTTAAGCCAAAGCTTATATTTAAAGCTGGGTAAAAAAGCAGGAGTAAACGCGCATGCTTAATTCTTTTTTAAAATGTGAGGCAGGGTCTCGTATACGTTATACAGGCATGCTGATCAGCGCCATATTTGTGTTGTTGTCGGTATTCACCATTGCACAAAAAGGGCTAAACTTTGGCCTTGATTTTACGGGTGGATACTTAACAGAGTTTACCACCAGCCAAGGTGTTGAACTAAAACAGCTTGAGCAATTTATTGCTAAAAGCCATCAAGGTGAATTTGAGCTAACAGCACAGGGCAATAATCATTTTCAACTAACACAAGGCCCCAATAATACAAGCAATAACGATGACTGGAAAACGGCTATTAGCCAAAACCCAACTATAAATGCTGAGGTTTTATCATCGGCTTATATTGGCTCTCAAGTGGGTGATGAACTATTTGAACAAGGCTGCTTAGCATTATTTGCTGCGATGGTCGCGGTAATGATTTATTTAGCTGTTCGTTTTGAATGGCGTTTGGCATTAGGCTCTGTGGTGGCTTTATTTCATGACTTAGTGCTGGTGGTTGGCTTATTTGCATGGTTACAAATAGAGTTTAAACTAACTGTTTTAGCCAGTTTGTTGGCGATTATTGGCTACTCATTAAATGACTCAATAATAGTTGGAGATAGGGTGCGCGAGCTGTTGCGCTTACCAACAAACATCACACTCAAACCAAGCAGTATTATCAACAGTGCTATCAAAAGCACCTTAACTCGTACGCTTATTACCTCCGGGACTACGCTCGCAACGGTGGCCAGTGTTTGGCTGTTAGCAGGGGCGCCGCTTCAGGGATTTGCAATTGCTCTGTTTGCAGGAATAGTCGTAGGCACGTTATCGTCCATTTGTATTGCTGCAACATTACCCGAGCTACTTGGGTTAAGTGCTAAAAACTACGATAAGCAAGTGGATCAGCAAACGCAGACATTAATGGATATGCCATAGGCTTAAATCAGCATTGTTGTTACACAGCAAAGGGATAGTGTTAGGTATAGCAACAATGCTAATACCAACCTACATAAATATTTGAACAATATAACGAATTAAATCCCCCTATAACGTTGTTAAAATTTTTTTATTTAGAACAACTAGATGTCAAAAATTTTGCCTAGTTATAGAGCAATTTTCTTATCGTTAAAATAGGTCCCATATCCAAGCAGATTGGTATAAAATAGCAAATTATTTTTATCGAATTGAGTGAATTCTCCAAATGAATAAAGCCCATGTTACAGAGCACCTGCGCTTTGCCTTAGATGAGCAACTAAATACTGCTAAAATTGCAGCTCAAACAGCCCACGATACCGCTACCCATGAAGAAAGTATTGCAGAGACCCAATACGATACCCTCGGGCTTGAAGCTGCCTATTTAGCACAAGGCCATGCAGAGCGAGTTAATGAGTGCTATAAAGAAATACAACTATTTGAAGCCATATACAACGAACCCGTTACAGGCACTGTCGTTATAAGCTCATTGGTATGTTTAGAAGACGATGCCAGCACACAAAAATGGTTTTATTTAGGCCCAGCAGCTGGTGGATTAACCGTTGATATTAAAGGCACAACCATTCAAGTACTTACCTCTGGCGCACCATTAGGCCAACAGTTATTAGGTAAACAAGTCGATGATGAAGTTAGTTTAACACTCGGTGATGTAAAACATAGTTACGATGTGGTTGAAGTGCTTTGAATGTAGTATTTATTTGTCTCTTACTCTGAGGCGCAGCATCTCGTAGGCCTCTTTGTTAAATTATTGCCTAAAACTTATAGAATAAAATTAAAGATGAGCCGTTTATGAACTTGGTATTGGTCAGTGATATTTTTGGTAATACAGCGGCTTTAAAAGCATTTGCTGAAAAACTAAACGCTCAGTCTATTGTCGATCCCTATGGCGGGGTTGATATGGCATTTAACAGTGAACAGCAGGCCTATGAGTATTTTAGTCAGCATATAGGCCTTGATGAGTATGTCGCTATTTTACAAAAAGCGATTAAACCACTCGCTGGCAACACTATATTGATTGGTTTTAGTGTTGGCGCATCGGCAATTTGGTCAATGTCTGCACACCCGGCGATTAAAACGATAGCTAAGGGCATTTGTTTTTACAGCTCGCAAATTAGGCACCATACAGATATACAACCACAATTTGAGATTGAACTCATTTTTCCGCATTATGAGCCGCACTTTGATGTTAAATCATTACAGGTGGAGCTTGCAACAAAGGCTAATGTTAGCGCAAAGCATGTTGAATATTTACATGGTTTTATGAACCCACACTCAAGTAACTTTAATCAACATGCTTACGATAAAACAATAGCTGCGCTATTTCAAAAGCTAGGTAAGAAGTGTTTATAGCTCGATGTTAGCTGGTTTCAATCATTCATTATCGAGGCATTTATAGCGTCAACTTATAAGATTTGCTTGAGTCTGATAATCATTAACGGATAAGCAGTTAAATAAAGGACATAAATTTAAGGGAATATTATGGAGATGGGGATTTTTACCGTCACAACTACGGGTGTTTTACTCACGGTTTTAATTATAAAGTACTTAACTTTTAGGCCTGAGCGTGTTTTTTCTGATATTGGAGAAAACGTTCTACTTTGCAAAAAACCTCACTGGTTCAATAATAATAAAAGTAGAATGCAGCTTATTCCTAAAGGGGCGATAATTAAAATACAGCTAGCGTCAAATACCGTTACTTTATTTTGTAAAAGTGGCAATGTTATTGATATACCAGTGCCAAACTCAAAGTTTACTGCCGATGTTTTGCAAAGCGCAAAAACACACTTTCACAAAGCAGAAGTAGTAATACTAGACAACTAACACACCACTATGAGAACTGAATTTAGAGTTTAAATTTTTAAAAGGCGCTGAAAATCAATTAGTTAAATTGGATGTCAGTTTGTTAATGCAATAAAGCGCCAAGATTACACAGGTTCTTGCTGTATTTAATTGTTTATCTCAATGGGTTTAGGCTTTTTTAACAAATTTAGCCGTCACCATCATTTCACCTATGCCATCTACTTTACAGTCAAGCTCATGATCTTTTTTATCAAGTACACGTCTTACTAAGGCCTTGGTGCCAATTTTAATAACTTGTGAGCTACCTTTAATTTTTAAATCTTTAGCTACGGTTACTTTGTCGCCATCAGCAAGTAAAGTGCCGTTTGCGTCTTTCACTAAAATAGCGTCTTCGTCATTAGTAACATTCGGGTTCCACTCATAGGCACATTCTGGGCATATAAGCAGTTGTTGGTCTTCGTAAACGTATTCACATTGGCACTTAGGGCAAGCGGGAAGAGACATGATGATCACTTTTAGTGGTAAATTTTGGCTATTTTAAAACACAAATTAACAATAAAAAAGTTCATCAAATATTTTTATCTTCACGCTAAAAATATCTCGTTTGTGTGGATGTAAAAAAGGGCTTATAAATCACATGTCGCTTAAGCAATTTAAGCGCTAACGTTTATAGTAGATATTCGTTAAAGCACCTATCGTATTAAGTGATTTGCTATTTGCTGCACTTAGTGCGATAGGTGTTTCTATTTGCTGTTTTATTCGCTGAGCTAACTGATTAGCAAGGCTGCTTTGTATATTTTGACTTAACTAGGAAAAGTCGTGTTTAAAACCTTAATTGTGGTTGATAACAATGAGCAAACGCTTGCTCTTTCATTTGAAAATGTCATTACCTTTGACACCTATTTACGAGATTACCCCAAACGCAACGAACCAAAAACCCGCATAATAAATCTATGTGATGCTAGCCAGTATTTAAGTAAAGGCTATTACTGTTCGTTACTTGCTGAGGCGCGCAAGCATCAAGTATTACCGAGTGTAAAAACAATTAACGCGCTTCGAAGCAATCAAGCGTCATTACAAAATATTGGCCATATTGATGGTGCTGTTTATTTTGGTCACGCGGGAAATGAACAACAAGCTAAAGCCGCTAAATCGGTATTTAAACAATATCCAGCGCCTATTTTATTTGTAGATGAGCAAGGCCTATTACAACAAGGATCATTAGCGTCCTTGAGCGAGCAGCAACACACTGATTTTGTTGAAAAACTAAATGAGTTTACCCAAACACAGTGGCGAATTGGTAAAGTAGAGCGCCGTTTCCGTTGGGATATGGCGATATTGGTTGATCATAACGAAAAAGTACCGCCAAGTGATAAAGATGCAATAGCCCGTTTTATAAAAGCAGCAGCGAAACATGGTATTAACGCAAAAGCACTCAGCTTTGAGGAAATAGACAATATTGCCCAATTTGATGCGTTGTTTATTCGCCAAACAACAGCGATTGATCACCCAACCTACCGTCTTGCAAGTAAAGCGCAAAGCTTAGGTTTAGTGGTGATTGACGATGCGGAGTCTATTTTACGATGCTGTAATAAAGTGTACTTACATGATGCATTTAATTATCAAAAAGTACCGAGCTTAAAAACCGTGGTGGTGGCAGATCAATCAAAAGACACAATTGAGCAATTAGAAGCGTCGTTTACTTATCCGCTGGTATTAAAAATGCCAGAAGGGTCGTTTTCAAAAGGCGTGTATAAAGTTGCTAATCGTGATGAATTAGAAACTAAGCTTAGTGAGTTATTTGCTTTAAGTGCGCTAGTTCTGGCGCAAGAGTACATGTACACAGAATACGATTGGCGTGTAGGGGTACTTAATGGTCGTGCTATTTATGCGTGTCGTTATTTAATGGCGCGTAACCATTGGCAAATATATAACCATGACGCAAAACGCTTTTTCTCTGGTGGCTTTGAAACATTGCCTACGTTTGAATTACCTAAAGCTGTACTGGATGCTGCTTTAAAAGCATGTAAAACCGTGGGTAAGGGTTTATACGGTGTGGATGTAAAAGAGCATCAAGGCCGTGCGTATGTGTTGGAAGTAAACGATAACCCAAGTATTGATCACAAAGTAGAAGATGGTTACTTAGGTGATGAGTTATACATGATCATTATGGATGAGTTTAAACAGCGCCTTGAAGCACGAGGTCGCGGCTAATGCTTAACGCATTGTCTGATATAACGATTTTTGCAGGGGCGGATATTAGTATTCGCCCTGCAAGCGCGAGTGATTTAAACGCCTTAGTGGCGCTTGAAAATGCCTGCTTTAGTAACGATAAGCTTAGTGCGCGAAGTTTAAAGCGTTGGCTTAGTGCTAAACATGGGATTTTATTAGTTGCCGAGCACAATGCGCAATTATGTGGTTACGGTTTGGTGTGGTGCCATAAAGGCACGCGGTTAGCGCGTTTGTATTCGTTAGCCGTATTACCGACGATGCAGGGCAAAGGAATCGCTAAAACGCTGCTTAAAGCCCTTGAAAAAGCCACTAGTGAGCGTGGGCGTATTTATTTGCGTTTAGAAGTGGCAGTAAATAACGACAGTGCCATAGGGCTTTATAAAAGTGTAGGGTATCGTGTTTTTGGTCAATACAGTGATTATTACGATGATCACAGTGATGCCTTGCGCATGCAAAAAAACATTCGCCAAACCAGCGAATTGCAAGTTGAGCGTTTAACGCCATGGTATCAGCAAACTACCGAGTTTACCTGTGGGCCTGCGGCATTATTAATGGCAATGGGCTCGCTTGATAACAGCACAGAGCTGATTCAGTCACATGAATTAGCTTTATGGCGTGAAGGCACCACCATTTTTATGACCTCGGGACATGGCGGTTGTCATCCGTTTGGTTTGGCACTGGCTGCAAATAAACGGGGGTTTAAAAGTGAGGTCATTGTTAATACCTCAGAGCCATTATTTTTAGATGGGGTACGCAGTGATAATAAAAAAACGGTGCTGGCGACGGTACATCAGCAATTTGTTGAAGGCATAGCCGCGGCTAATATTCCTGTTACCTATAAAGATGTTGAACTAACCGATATAGAAACGTGGTTAAACCAAGGTTTTAGTGTGTTGCTGTTAATAAGCACTTATCGGTTTGATGGAAAAAAATCACCGCATTGGGTATGTGTTACTCATTTAGATGCGCACTGTGTGTACGTACATGACCCGTTTTGCGAACCAGGTAACGACAACCAATTAGCGATTGACTGTCAATATGTGCCAATTGCACGCAGCGATTTTAGTAAAATGTCGGCTTTTGGTAGTCAAAGGCTTAGAACGGCAGTTGCTATTGGTAAAAAATAATAGATTAGGATTTTAAGTGACATTTTTAGATTTTATCGATGTAGCCCCATACTCGTGGGCAGCTATTGGTACGGCGGCTTTTTGTGGGGCTATTATTGGTATAGAACGGCAATTGCGTGGCAAACCTGTAGGGATCCGTACTTCTGCACTGATCACCTTAGGTACTTACTTGTTTTTATCGACTGCGTTTAATTTACAAGGGGATGTGATTGATCATTCTCGCGTAGTCGGGCAAATAATTACCGGCATCGGCTTTTTAGGCGCAGGCGTAATGCTGGCAAAAGACGGTGCGGTAGTCGGGGTTACTTCTGCTGCCACCATTTGGGTATTGGCCTCCATTGGCGTGATGATAGCAACCGAAAACCTCGGGGCTGCTATTAAGCTCTCGGTGCTTGTGGTGGGTATTTTATACGGCGTTGACGTGCTAGAAGCTAAGTTTAAAAGCTTAAGTAAAGGCGTGCATGCTAAAGTGAAAAGTTATCATAAACGCTATTATCGAAAAGACAGTATTGATACCGAGCGCCACTAATTAGTGGCGTTTTTATGCGGGTAGTGCTTTGTTTTGGAAGCTAAGCGCATCTTCAATTGGTGCGGGGCGGCCAATAAAATAACCTTGTACACTGTCTACATTGAGTATTCTTAACGAGTTTAGTTCTTCTGCGGTTTCGATCCCTTCGGCAACAATGGTGCAGTCGATTGCTTTTGCAAATCCACACAATGCTTTTGCCAGTAAAAATTTACGATCGTCTGTGTTTATATTTTGAGTCAGGCTAATATCTAATTTTATAATATCGGCCTCAAGCTCTAGTATGTGCTGAAAAGAGGAAAAGCCAGCGCCTACATCGTCAATGGCCAAGCGCAGACCTTTGTTTCTGAGAGGCCTAAGTGCAGCTCGCATTTTTTCGTAGTCTGAGATTGGCGAATGCTCAGTAATTTCTAATACTAGCCTAGTGCAGTCAATGTTTTGTAATGTATTTTCAAGTGCACCGCTAAGAATGTGCGAAGGCGAGCAATTAATGGCAATGTAAGTTGTATCATTTAACTGTGCCATGTCTGCGACTGCATTTTTAATAGCGAGCATTTCTAATGCTTCATTTAAGCCAACCTTACTTGCTTCTTTAAACCATATATCAGGGGTTTTATAAGGAGTGGTAAAAAACCGAGCAAGTGATTCAAAACCTACAACTTTATTATTTAGTTGACTATAAATAGGCTGAAAATAGATACTAATATCATTATCGCTAATAATTTGCTCAATAGTTGATTTTGTGTGGTTGTACGATACGCTTTTATCTAAACTCTTTTCAATTAATCCGGTCGCTATTTCTGAAATAATATTTAAAAAAGATAAATCGCGCTCATTTAAGCTCTCATCATGGTGTGATTTATAACAACAAAACGTACCATATAATTTCCCGTTCGACAGGTTGATAGGTACACCTATATATGCCCCTATACCTAATTTTTTTGTAACCGGCATCGCTTTGGTTATTGGGTTTGCTTTGGTATTAGTAATAATAGGGCTAAGCTTGTTGTCGGTGATTTGTTGGCAATACGTTTCATTAATCGGATCGGCATTACCCACTTTAACAATTTGGTTTTCAGAGGGGTTATCGACTACTTTAAAAACACGCTCATCGTTAATAAATTCAGATATAAAAGCAACATCCATATCTAAATGTTTACGAACCAAAGTGAGTAAGTTAGCTAGTTTAGCCTTAATGGATGCGTTGCTTTGTTGTTCGACAAGCAAATTGGTTAATTCATCCATCGGCTATCTCCCTATGTTAATACCACTACACCTAATGAGTAATACTATAATTTATATATATAAAAAGATCTAATCAAGGCCTATCAATCTTTGTTCACGCATATTTAAATTTAGGCTAATATTAGCTGTTATAGTAAGTAGGCTTACATATAAGTTGTAGTTATTATCTATTTTTTAATCCTAGGCTGATATGCTTGAAGTTTATGGGAGGCAATAATTTAAAGGGATATTAATGCATCAGCATTCATTTGATAAAACAGAATCAGTCAGATTAACCGTATTCAAAAATATAAGCTTAATAATTACATTAGTTGCTTTAGTTGTCGCTTACGTTAATGTGTTTATGAGTAAAAATTATGTTTTGGGCTTTATTGAACTTGCATTAGCTTTTTTTTTGTATTTATACGTATCACCAAACGAGAACAAATCGCTCTAAATTATGGCATCGCTATGCTGTTATTTATACTTACTTTGCAGTTGTGTTGCTTGCTATCACCGCAATTAACTTAGAGACTGGCATATCGCATTGGGTGTGTACTCTTCCTGTATTGGTTTACTTATTGTTTGGAAAAAAGCATGGCTTTATAAGCAGCTGTAGCTTTTTGATTACGTTGTTACTGCTGTTTTATGTGATCGACAAACGGTTAGTTGAAATAAATTTTAAGCTCATCATTAATCTTTCGCTGACGTATATTATTGTGTGGGGTGTTTCACATGTTTTTGAATCGATGAGAGCCTCTAATCAAGAGGAAATTATTAATTTAGCATTACGCGACAGCTTAACGCAGGCTTATAACCGGCGTGCTTTTAAAAGCCATTTTCATAACCATATCGACTTTTCTAACCCCTATTGTTTTGCCTTAGCTGATCTGGATTTTTTTAAAAAAGTAAACGATAAATATGGGCACGATGCCGGTGATGCAGTGTAGGTGCAATTAACGCAGTTATTTAAAAAACATTTAGGCGATGAACATGTTTATCGTTTTGGCGGTGAAGAATTTACATTGGTGGTAAATGACGACATAGAGGTCGCTATAATCACAATGGATAAGCTAAGAACTGACATACAAAATCATCAATTTACTTATATGCAGAGCACGTTAAACATCACTATCAGTATTGGCTTGGTCGGTATTGATGCACATGTGCATACTCACCTGAGTGAAATTTTAAGATTAGCCGATAATTATTTATATTTAGCTAAAAACAACGGTCGAAACTGCGTTGTCAACGGCCTGAATAAAATATCAAACAAGGGCAAAGAAACATTAACCAAATAACTTTCGTCTGACTACTTTTCTGTATTCGCTCGGGGTTTGGCTCAATACCTTTTTAAACACACGGGTCAAGTGTCCTTGATCGTTATAGCCAACTTCTAACGCGACTTCCTGAATTGATAAGTTTGATGAGGCCAGTAATTCTTTTGCACCTTCAACACGTAGCTGCTGCCAATACTCTATAGGGCTTTGATTTGTAGCAAGTCGAAACCTGCGTGTAAACGTGCGGTAGCTTAAGCTAAATTGTGCCGCGACTTCTTGTAAATCTAACTCACTAGATAAATTAGTTTTTAACCAAAATTGTATTTGTGCAATAAGTTCATCAGCATGTCGGTTAACGGCGCCTTCTAAATAGCGTTGATCTTCGTAGGGTTTACGTATTTCATGTGAAAAGTTCCGCTCAACATGCTGCGCCGCTTCTTTACCATAGTATTGGCTAATAATATGAACAATAACGTCAGCTAAGGCATTTAAACTGGCTACCGTATACATGCGCTCTGATTGGGTAATAAAAAAATCAGGTTTTAAGCTAACGTTTGGATAATCTTGAGAAAATTGCTTGGCATAATGCCAGTGAGTGGTTGCAGGGTGACCATCAAGTAAACCGGCTTCTGCGAGCAAACAATTGCCGGTACCAACGCCAATAATATGGCTTCCCATGGTAAAACTCTCATTGAGCCAATTAACTATTGGTTGATTCGTTTTAACAACCGGGCGTGGATTACGCCAAATACTCGGAACAATGATTAAATCGCAATAGGGGGCGTTATCACTGCTGCAATCAGGCACGATGGCTAAACCTGTTCTGGTTGCAATAGGAGCCATATTTTTTGCAATTAAATGAATATTCAGTGCTCTAAAGTGTTGCTTACTAGTGTGCCCTTTGGCGAACGCTTCACCTGCTCGGAGCATTTCAATTGGCAAGGTTAAACTAGTTACCAGTAGATGCGAGTAAACAGCAATAGCTATATTTAATGGTGGATTTGTTGGATTATTGCTCATTTAAATGCTCCGACCAGTTGCTTTTGGCCTTTTATGCTTAATATTTGGCTATTAAAGCACAAAGATGTGTGCGTAATCCATTTAAACTAACTCCATATTCTTATAACACGTTTTTTTAAAGGTAAATTATGACCGCATTACCCGTCATTGTCGGCATGGGAGGCATTAATGCCGCTGGCCGTACTTCTTTTCATCAAGGTTATCGTCGTATCGTGTTAGATAGCTTAGAGTCTCAAGCTCGCCAAGAAACATTTTTAGGCCTCGCCACATTAATGAATTTAGTGAGTGTTGTGAATGGACAACTACAAGACATGCAAGGCAATAATGTTGAGCAAAGCGACATAGAAGCACGTTTTGGTGAGCAAATTATTGCAGGTACATTAATTCGTAAAATTGAAAAACAACATTTTGATGTAGATGCCACGCCATGGCAGCAAAAAATGACGTTAACCGCATCGGATGAAAACGCGATTGTGTTTGAAACACGCCGTCGTGATTTACCTTCGCCAGTTCCTGAAAGTTGGCACGTAGAAGAGCTTGAAAATAAAAAAGTGAAAGTAACTATTGCTGCTCAATTTGATATTAAACATGATTCTACTCGTGATAACCCAATTAAATCTGCTGGGCAACTACCCACAGGGTTTGATCCGTCAATTATGTACAATAGCCGCTACCAACCTCGTGGTTTACAAGCCACTATTTTTGCTGCCACCGATGCAATAAAATCAACCGGACTTGATTGGCAATACATTATGAATAGTGTTGAGCCTGATAAAATTGGTACCTATTCAGCATCGGTTATTGGCCAAATGGACGATAAAGGATTAGGTGGGTTAGTCAAAGCGCGCCAGCAGGGTGATCGCGTCAGCACTAAGCAGCTAGCACTGGGTTTAAATACAATGTCGACCGATTTTATCAATGCCTATGTTACGGGCAATGTAGGGACTACTTTTTCTACATCGGGTGCGTGTGCTACTTTTTTATATAACTTGCGCGCAGCAGTAAATGATATACAAGCAGGGCGCACACGTGTTGCAATTGTGGCAAGTGTAGAATGTGCGATTACCCCTGAAGTGGTTGAAGGCTTTGGCAATATGAGTGCGCTGGCTAATATTGAAGGTTTGCGCCGCTTAGATGATTTAAGTAATGACGATGAACCTGATTATCGTAGAAGCAGCCGCCCATTTGGCGAAAACTGTGGCTTTACTTTAGGTGAAGGCGCACAAGTGGCTTTATTAATGGATGATGCGCTGGCACTTGAACTAGGTGCAGACATTATGGGCTGTGTGCCTGATGTATTTGTTAACGCCGATGGAGTAAAAAAATCAATTACTTCACCTGGGCCTGGTAACTACATTACCATGGCAAAATCGGCTGCACTTGCCAGTAGCTTACTAGGTAAAGAGGCATTACAGCAACGTAGCTTTATTTTAGCCCATGGTTCAAGCACACCACAAAACCGCGTAACTGAGTCGTTAATTTATCATAAAGTAGCGCAAACATTTGCAATAGATAATTGGAAAGTAACCGCCCCTAAAGCGTATGTTGGCCATACTATAGCACCTGCCAGTGGCGATCAGCTTGCCATTGCCTTAGGTGTATTTAGTCATAATATTATGCCGGGTATTACCACTATAGATAAAGTGGCTGATGATGTTTATGCAGATCATTTAGATATTCGTAACAGTCACTATGATTGTGGTGATATGGATATTGCATTTATAAATTCTAAAGGGTTTGGTGGTAATAATGCAACAGCCACAGTGCTTTCAGCAAAAGTAACGATGCAGATGCTTGCTAAGCGTCATGGCGATGAAATGATGGGGCTCTATACCAGCAAACATGCAGCGGTAAAAGAAGCACAACAGCACTATCAACAACAAGCAGATTTAGGTCAATACGCGATAGTTTATCGTTTTGGTGATGGGCTGATTGATGAAAATGACATTGTTATTGATGAGCACAGCATTCAGCTGCCAGGCTTTGAAAAAGCAATTATATTCAATACAACAAATTCCTATCAAGATATGTTCTAAGCACACATACTTGTTAGCAAGGCGCTTTTTAAGCGCCTTTTTTAATGACTAAAAACAACAGCGTAATAACTAAATATATTTAGCAATCAGGCTGTTTTTATTACGATATTTCCAGTTTAAGTAGCGCTTAGCGAGTAAGGCGGTAAGCACAACCACTACAGCTATCATCGCCATGGTTGCAATATAACTCATACCATACCCTGATGGTAAGCCAACAAGGGTTTCACCATAGGTCATATCACTAAAGTTAAATCCAAGAGCAGGTATTAAAAGCCAACTGATAGCATGCAGCAAATACAAGTGAGTGAGGTAAGAAAACATGCTGGTTTTACCTAGGACTTGCAGAAAATTTTGCGAAAAACTAGCCTTTAAGTGGCTCAATAGTTTTAGCGCAATTAAACCAAGCCCTACAGTAAGTAACATAAATTGTAACGACAACGGATATTTAGTCGGATTTAAAAACGACATAATAGTCAGCAGTGGATCTGTATGTGTAGAAAACTGTGACATATCACCGTATAAATTAAAGCCGCGTAGTATTGAATAAAGTGCTAGGCAGCTCATACCCAAAATAAACGCGTAATTCATCACTTTTTTACTATAATGCTGAGATTTATAATATACACCTGCATAATAAGCCAAACACATGAGTCCAACAATAGGCGCAACGGGGTAGGTCGTTCTAATAGAAAAACCAAACGGCAGTGCTAATACATTTTTTTGATGAACGATAGACCACAGTGTATGCGCGATGGTGTTACTTTCAAAGGTAATACCATCTAATAAGTTATGACCAAATACCAGTATTAACCCAGCTATAAATACAGGGTATATACCTATTAAGCGAAGCAAGCCAAGCACCACAAAGCCCCAGCCAATCGCCCAAATTACTTGAGCATATAACATCGGGAAAAGAGGGTTAAAACTCCATGACCATGACACAATTGTAAACTCAAATAAAATAAGCACTAAGCCTCGAACTATTAAAGCGTTAGCAAACTGACGAGTACACGCGTATTTATGCTCTGTAATAGCGGCGGAGAGGCCTGCTAAAAATACAAATAATGGCGCACAAAAATGCGATATAAAGCGTGTGAAAAAAGTAAGCGCATCTGTACCGGGTATGGTCATGGGATCAGTTACTGAATAATTTAGACAATAATACATGCCGTGATCTATCACCATAAATATGATGATAATGCCGCGTAATAGATCAATATGATGCAAGCGACTTTGCGATAAAGATAATGACATAAAATACAATTAACAAGAATGAAAAAAAAGAATTTGATTATATGTTATATTATATCAAAAGGCGAGTTTGAAGATTGAATTTAACAGGGTGATCGCATCAGCGCTAAGCAATTAATTATAATTTTCATTATTTAAATCTTTTAACATACCTAAGCGTTATGAAGTTTATTACTGCCAACAAAATAGCTATTTCATAGCGGCTGTACGCAATAGCGATACCAATTAAACCCATATTCCAAATACTCGCAGCTGTTGCTGTTCCAGATGTAGACTGGTTATTTTTTAAAATAGCGCCACCACCAATAAAACCAATACCTGTAATAATACCTTGTAACATTTTAGATTGCGCCTCTGCCCCCTCCAAAACTGACATAGCAATCAGTGCATAACCACATGATGCGACGGCAACTAAAGGAAACGTTCTTAGACCTGCACCATTATGGCTATGCTCTCTATCATATGCCATTGGCAGGGCAAGTAAATACGCCATGCCAAGATGAATCAAGTTATCAATAATGTCTCTCCACTGTAGATCAATTTCCATTGCTATTTCCACGGATAAATTTTAAATAAGTAGCAAAAATTGAACCAAGGTATTAATTTAAATAAAATCATTGTGTTACCTTTGCTTTATCGAGGGGGATGAGTGGCGTTAGCAATATTTACACAATAAAGTGCGTTTTTACCCAGCAATGAATTTCAGCTGCGTACCACACAAGCAAACTCTATTATGTAAAATTGTGGGGCTTACATATTTCTACAACACTCCTTTTTTAAGTCGTATATAATTTGGCTTATTTGCAACGAGAGTTTACATGCGCATTTTATTAATTATTATCTTTTTAAATGTATTAAGTGGTTGCACAGTAATGGGTATATTTTTGGATGAAACGGCGAGATCCAATTTAAACATCAATAGCACTAATAGCTATGTAAAGGATAAAGATGGTTTTAGTTTTAGCAAACTTGGTTACGAAACTGATAAAGCCATAATTGAATTTATAAAAGGAGATGACGGTGTGATTAAAAAATGTAGGCAGGTTACTAGGGTCTGTTGACCTTTCAAGGTTAAATTTACAG